>JAGLSW010000498.1 GCA_023135565.1 Candidatus Aminicenantota bacterium
ACAAAGGGGTCCACTTTAGACAGCCTGTCAAGACATGACCCCGGTGATATTATGTAAATCAAATATCCCCCGAAAATTTTCAAAATTTACCTTGACAAACATTTCGAAAATCATTAAAATTTAACTTAATAGAATAAAATATTTATAGGAGATTATAAAATGGTTTTATATAAAAATGGAATCGCACCTTGGGAAATGAGGAAAGAATATTATCAGCAAATACAGCTAGGAAAAGATATTAGATCGCAAATTGAGTCTATCAACAAACAAACAAAGGCAATGATGGCTGCTCAAATAAAATCAACAAGTGCACAAATTGTAAGCCAAGACAGAGTAATTGAAGGTGTCGAAGAGGTTTCATACGGTATAGAAAAGGTTGAACAGGGAATACACGAACTTAAGGCCGCATTTGAATGGGGGTTATCCGAAGTTGTCTGGCAGATTGAGCAGAATAGAGACGTTTTAAAGGATATTCATGAAAGTTTAAAAAATCCCAGACATACCAAAGCAGAAGAGCGAAGAGAGAAAGGAGAAGAAGCCTATAGTAATGGCTGGATTGATGATGCAGAAGAAGAGTTTTTAGAATCAGAAAAACTGAATAAGTTTAATTTTTCAGTTCACATCAGCCTTGGAATGATTTACCTATTTCATAAAAAAAATAAAGACAAAGCGTTATCGTTTTTTGAAAAAGCAGTTAAATATGCCAAGCCAAAATCGCCATATCACGTGAGCTTTTCTTTGTTATATTCGGCTTTAATTAAACGAGATTTAGATCAAATTGAAGAAGCCGAAAAAGATACATCTATAGCTATTGAATTAACCCCCAATTTCGCTGAGGCATTTTATCAAAATGCTATATACAATGCTTTTTTGGAAAATAGCGATAAAAGTATGTATAGTCTTGAAAAAGCTATCAAACTTGATAAAAACTATTGTGTCAAGGCCGATAATGAGAGTGCATTTGAACCTATTAAAAAAGATTTAATCAAGTTGTTTGAAAAACTTAGAGATAATATTAATATTAAATGTAAAAAACAAATTGAAACAAATTACAATTTAGTGTCTACCATCAACCAATTAATGGGGGCGAATCGTTTCGATGACACTTTTTCAAGGCTAGAAACCTTGTTAAATCGAAATAGTTATTTTGATGGTTTGGAGGCATTTAATATGTTGTCAAGTCTAAAAGATGAAATTCGGGAATATCATAAGAATGTGGAGAAACATTTTAGATCTCTTGTTTCTAATATTGATTCACAGATATCAAGGCTTTATAGTGAAAAAAATGACAAGAAAAATGAAGTGGGGAAGCCGTTAGGTCTCTTCCTTCTCATTCTGGGTGTAATAGTGGCTACTTTTCCTGGTTACATAAGCTGTAACGCATATGTTGAAAATGTACAAAACAAAGCACCTGACACACTTTCAGGTGTAATAGATCATTTTTTCGGTACGTTTATTGTAGGACCTGTTATTTTCTTTTTAATTTTAGCGGTGGGTGGTGCAGTTGGTTGGGGAATCGCTTATTTAATAAACTGTGCTATCTTTCGCCAAGATAAATCACCTGAAGGTGTAGATGATCTAAGAGAAAAAAAATCCTACTATGAGGAACGCATCGAACTGTTAATGTCAATTTGTCTTGATTCTCTTTACAAAAGCCGGGTCGATGTGTAGATGTATTATGAAAAATTGACAACGTCGGAAGATAGGGCGAAAACCTGGATAGTTTCCCGGAGGGGATATTTTTTTTATCGCTGAATTATGATATACTGTTTCTCTTAAAGACTCGCTTGAAACAAAGGTGTAAAAAAGTGAAAAAAAAACGGTTTAACGATACCGGGGTCTGCGTACCGGGGAAGCACTATATGGTCGATATAGCAAATAAAACAGCCCTGATTTTCGAAATGATCGAACGGGGCGACTATTTTGTAGTAAACAGACCCAGACAGTACGGGAAAACCACCATCATCTACAGCTTAAACCGGTTTCTAAACACGGCGGAACATTATTTCCCCATCAAAATGAGTTTCGAGGGCATCGGCTCGGACAGCTACCGGGATGAAGCAAAGTTTATCGCCGCTTTTTTACTGCGCTTGAAAAGAGTATTCAAGATAGCCGGAAATAACGGGATGGTAAAATTTATAGAAGCAAGCGCCGACGTGGACTGCATCAGTAAATTGGATATATGGCTGACTGAACTGATTACAAAAATCGGGGAAAAAGTAGTCCTCATGATCGACGAAGTGGATAAAAACATCGATAACCAGTTGTTCTTAGATTTTATCGGCCTGCTGCGGGACAAATTCTTGAGATATAATGCCGGTGAAGAGGTTACGTTTCACAGTGCGATACTGGTGGGCATTCACGACGTGAAGACCCTGAAAGTCAAACTCAGACCGGACGAAAACGCCAAATACAACAGCCCCTGGAATATCGCGGTGGATTTTGAAGTAGACCTTAGTTTTTCTGCCGGGGAAATCGCCTCTATGTTGGAGGAGTACGCACAGGCACAGCGTGTCGAAATAGACGTTTCTTTTTTCGCGGACCAGCTTTTTTATTTCACCTCCGGGTACCCTTTCTTAGTGAGCTATCTGTGCAAAATGATCGACGAAAAAATACTGCCCCACAAAAGAAAAAAAGAATGGCAGCCCCATGACCTGATCGAAGCAGTACGCACAGCTCTTTTGAAAAATAATACTAATTTTCAGGATGTGATCAAAAACCTGGAAAACAACCCGGACCTCTATGAGTTCGTATTTAAAATCATTATGAACGGCAGGGAATTTTCTTACAACCCGCATAATGCTATCATTAATTTCGGCACCATCTACGGGATACTAAAAGAAGAGAAAGGTAAAGTCAAGGTGCATAACCGTTTATATGAACAACTCATTTATGACTATATGTCTTCTAACCTGGAGACATCCGGCGGCATCGAGATTTACGATACCGGCGGCGCTTACATCGAGGCCGACGGCACATTAAACATCGAAAAGGCCATCCGCAGGTTCCAGTTATTCATGAAAGAGCAGTACAGTGTGAAAGATACGGATTTTATCGAAAGAAACGACAGGCTTTTGTTCTTAACTTTTATAAAGCCCATCATCAACGGCAGGGGATTCGATTTTAAGGAAGTGCAGGTATCCGAAGAAAAGCGGTTGGATGTAGTCATTACATTTAAAAACAAAAAACACATCGTAGAGCTAAAAATTTGGCGCGGGGAAAGCTATCACCGGGCCGGTATCGAGCAATTGTGCGATTATCTCGAGCGGCAGGGCGAGACTACCGGGTATCTTTTGATCTATGATTTGAGAAAAGAAAGCGGCCGGGCAGGTGAGTGGGAGAAAATAGAGACCGGGGGTAAAAAGATTTTTGCCGCCTGGATTTAGAACCTGCTGGGGTCAAGTCTTGTTTTGCAACATTTAAATTTAAAAAGGTGTTAGTGTCTTGCCTCCGCCGCACCTCGGGGCCTACAAGCGGCTGGCTATAATAGCCTATTTAGACAATCACAGGAACTATCCGGTTTTCCTATCTCGACAGGCGGCCCCTCATAGGGTGGGTGCGCCGCACCCCGGGGGTTGACAGACCACCGAGGGGAGGCTATAATTAATTTTAGAATCAGGAGGAAACCTACTCATGAAAAAAGAAATTAACTCTACCGCGGACTTAAATCGCGAAGATACGGTTCGGCTTATCCTGGATTTTTTTCACCGCACCATGATGCACCATGCTATGTGGTACGCGGAAGTGGAACGCCAATTGGGCCGGGAAAAAGCCATGGAAACTCTCAAAACAGCATATGAGAAAAGCTCGGCAATCCAGTTGAAAAGATTAAGCAAAGTCCTGGGTTTCGAGATGAAAGAAGATATCCCGGGGCCGCTCTTAGACCTGCCCGACGATACCCTGCAAAAATTAAAAGAAGCTGCGGCAGCCAACTGGCTGGCAAACGACGGGGTCTGGTTCCAGGCTGTGGAATTCTCGAAAGACATGACTGAAGCCAAAAAATGTAACGACGCCTGTTGGGGCGCTTTTTCGCCTTTTGAAGCTTGGTCTATCCGGCGTTTTTTAGATATCCCGGCAAACCCTGGTTTAGAAGGATTAAAAAAGGCTTTGTATTTTCGTCTTTACAGTGTGATTAACAAGCAGTCTATCGTAGAAGAAACGCCCACGAGTTTTGTTTTCCACATGGACGAATGCCGGGTGCAGGCCGCCCGGAAAAGAAAAGGCTTGGACGACTATCCCTGCAAGTCCGCCGGGGTAGTGGAGTACTCGACTTTTGCCGCGGCCATCGACCCGCGCATCAAAACCGAATGCATTGCCTGTCCGCCGGACGAACACCCGGAAGAGTGGTTCTGTTCCTGGCGTTTCAGCATTTAATCAGATTCGCCTCCGGCGGCCAAAAACCTTTT
>JAGLSW010000499.1 GCA_023135565.1 Candidatus Aminicenantota bacterium
GTCCAAAAATACAAAAAAAGCAGGCGCCATATAATCAGGCAGTATGCGAGATAAGTATTGCCGTAAGCCCGAAGAGGAAACTCCTTCGCCGCTTTCCTCCTTACCGCCTGCTTCCTGCTCCCTATCCCCAACTACTACGTAGGCACAGAGGTATTTCTCTCCCTTTTTATCCACTCTCACTAAAATCACTACGTCTTTTACACTATCATGTTTTAATAACTGCCTCTCTATTTCTCCAATCTCTACCCGGTAACCCCTGATTTTTACCTGGGTGTCAACCCTGCCCAAAAACTCGATAGTGCCGTCCGCTGTCCAGCGGGCTAAATCCCCGGTGCGATAGAGAGTGACTGTTGAGGGCTGAGCGGCGGGATTTTCAGAGGGTGGGTGCGCCGCACCCTGGAATTTCTCCGCGGTGAGTTCCGGGTTGTTAAGGTAACCGCGGGATAGACCGTCGCCGCCTACCAGCAGTTCGCCCCATATTCCCGGTGGCTGCAAACGACCGTTTTTATCCACGATATAGGCGGTGGAATTGGTGATGGGCCTGCCGATGGGTATACTATCCCGGAAATCCCTATCGATTAAATATGTGGTGGAAAAAGTAGTATTCTCAGTAGGGCCATAACCATTAATGATTTTTAATGCCTTGTTCTTCTTCCTGGCCAGGTTAATATACTTGGGAGAAAGCACGTCACCGCCTACCAATAAATAACTAACGCGCAATATGCCGCTGTCACTGTCCTGCTGCATTAAACGATTGAAAAGAGGTGAACTCAACCACAGGGTATTGATTTTATGCCGGTTGATTTCTCTACCTAAATCATAGACGTCCAGGATGGTTTCGCGGCTCACTAAATACAACCTGCCGCCATTAAGCAAACTACCCCAGATTTCGAAAGTAGTGGCGTCAAATACAGGGGCGCCGGTTTGCAGGATTCGCGTCCAGGCCGATAATTCGATAAAATCGCTGTTCTTTACCAACCTAACTACATTACGGTGCTCCACCATCACTCCTTTCGGATTGCCTGTCGAACCGGAGGTATACATGATGTAAGCCAGAGGAGATGTGGCCGCCTGTGCGCTAACAACACCCGGCTCCATCTCAGCGGTTCCCGGCTGCTGATGCCCGGCATCCGCTTCCTCTATAAAAATCGTCGCACCCGGCCATCTTCCGAACAGCTTGCCTGCTGCCGCGGCACTTTTCTTTTCTGCCTCTATTAAACTCCTGGTGGTGAGCAGCAGCACGGCACTGCTGTCCATTAACATGTACTGCTTTCTTTCTTCCGGGTAGGCGCTGTCTATGGGTAAATAGGCTGCGCCTGCTTTTAATATGGCCAGGATGCCCACTATCATGGCCGTAGAACGCTCTGTCATCAGGGCGGCTACAGCACCGCTGCGCAGGCCTTTTCCAGCCGATAACCGGGCCAAAGATTCAACCCGCTGAGCCAATTCCTTATAGGTTAATGAAACGATACTGCCTGCCCGGGAAAGGTCTATCGAGGCAACGGCATCCGGGGCTGCGCTTACCTGCTCCTGGAATAACCGCGCTATGCTCTTATCCCGTGGATAATCGACTTTCGTGTCATTAAAATCATAAAGTAATCGCTTCTTCTCCTCTTCGGATAAAATCTCGATCTCCTCTATTCTTAGTTCCGGGTTCCCGGTTACCGCTGTTACTATATGCTTAAAATAGCTGATAAACCTGTTTACGGTTTCTTCCATAAATAGAGCGCTGCAGTACTCCACTGCAAAATAGAGATATTCATGCAAACCGCCCGGATGCGATACTTTCTCCCCGGCGCATGAAGCATTTTTTTCGGCTGAACCTGTCCGGGTGCGTATTTCACAATTAAAGGTCATATCGA
>JAGLSW010000005.1 GCA_023135565.1 Candidatus Aminicenantota bacterium
CCCGGCAGGGCCTGCGGAGCAAAGTGCCCCGCAGGGGCTTAGAGGGTGGGTGCGCCGCACCCCGGAGGCAAGAATTGACAATATATTTCAAAGCAGGCAGTGAATTGCGTGGCAGGTTGAAACCTGACGTGGATTATTATACCCGCCGGGTAGAGACCGAACCCGGTAAAAGCGTAAAAGAGATATTGATCGGTTTAGGCATCGAACCCGGGTTAGTGGCGTTTGCATATTCCGGCGGCAAGATGAGGAAGTTGGACTATGTGCCCCAGGAAAACGAAAATATCACTTTGCAGCCGCCCGTTTCCGGCGGTTAGCCCGCGGCGCGGGCATCCTATAAGTCATCTGAAACATTAGTTTCAATTCAGAAAGCTTTCACAAATTTTTTTTTCTTCATACGCCGTACAGGGTCGGCGACATCAGCCCCGGAAATACCGATTATTTCACCGCTTTCAGTTAAAGCTTCCGCTTTGTAAGAATAGGTCTTGTCTTTTTCTAAGTTAGTATCGTTAAAAATATAACTGCCTCCCTGGACGTCGGAACCGGGTATTTCTTTTATACCCAGGTATTCCCCGCCGGCCTCATTACGATAGATGATATATTTTGCCACCACCAATTGCCAGGGATTGTGCACGCTCAAGCTGATTTCTCCAAAATCCCGTGTCACTAACCAGGCCCGCTCCTCCCGGCGCGATTCCGTTACAGTAAGCATCACATTCCGCGTAGACACCGTTACTTTGGCGGAGGCTTTATGACCGCCGGCGTCTACTGCTTCAACTTTAATCGTGTGCCCGCCATTGCTGACATAGTAAGAGTCCCAGTCGAAACTATAGGGGGCTTGATTATCGCTGCCGATGAATTCATTATCTACGAAAAAATCCAGCCGGTCGATTCCTGTGTTGTCGGTGGCTTTTACCCGGATAGTGACCCGGCCACTGACTATCTCCCCGTCATCCGGGGCCGTTATCGAAACAACGGGCGGGGGATTGTCTGTTAATTTTGCCACGAAGGCGTTGCCTGAAGAATGACTGTTGCTCTGGAAGGCGTTCTTAACCGGGAAATCATCGCTGCCCGAGTCTCCGGTTACATAGGCACAGCCGCCGGGTCCCAGAGCAATGTCCCAGCCGTAATCGCTTGACGTGCCACCGAAGTATGTGGAGAAAAGCAATTTATCGCCGCTGGGAGAAAGTTTACTTACAAAAGCATCCGTATACTTAGCCCATCCGGCCCGATTTTTTTGATAGGCGTTATTTGTAGGAAAATTTATACTGTACGTATAACCGGTCACATAGGCATGACCTTTACTGTCTACTGCGATGCCGGTCCCTACGTCACTTTTACCTCCACCTAAGTAGGTAGAGTAAACAAGCTTATCCCCGGCTGGGGAAAGTTTGCTTACAAAGGCATCGCGCAATGCTTTATACGTCCCCTGGACCGGGTTCTTTGTGGGAAAATCGTCGCTGTAGGTGCTACCGGTTACGTAAGCATGTCCACTATTGTCCACTGCTATCGAGTAGCTCGATTCCCACCAACGGCCACCAAGATATGTGGAATATATAAGAGCAGCGCCGTCCGCGGATATTTTGCTTACAAAGGCATCGTCTTTACCACTCCAGGTTCCCTGGAAAGCATTTTTCGTAGGGAAACCCACTCTACTGGTATCTCCCGTTATGTAAGCGCAGCCCTCGCTGTCTATGGCGACGCTACTGCCGCCGTCATCTCCGCCTCCTCCTAAATAAGTGGAATATATTAGGGCGCTGCCCTCGGGCGTTAATTTCGTCACAAAGGCATCGTCGCCCCCACCGGGTTCAGGCTGGAGAGAGTTCTTTAGGGGGAAGTCCGTACTTTTCGTCAAGCCGGTCACATAAGCGCAGCCACTGCCGTCCACTGCGATTCCCCTGCCGTACTCGTAACCGCTTCCTCCTAAGTAAGTAGAGTATACTAAAGCGTTCCCTTCTGCCGACAGTTTTACGATAAAACCGTCATTTATGGTTTTTCCCGCGGTAGCCAAACCATTATTGAATTCTTTTTGAAACTCATTCTTTAAAGGGAAATCTTTACTGGTGGTGACTCCCGTCACATAGGCGCACCCGTCCATATCCACAGCTATGTCTTGGCCGTAATCGCGTCCGCTTCCACCTAAATAAGTAGAATATAAGAGGGAAGAACCATCCGCCGAGAATTTGGATATAAACGCATCAGGGGAATTATTTCGTTCTCCCTGGATCGGATCCAGGATGGGGAAATGCTGGCTGCCTGTGTAACCGGCCACATAGGCGCAGCCTTCACCGTCCACGGCTATGCCCGAACCGACGTCCCCTCCCTTTTTACCGCCCAAATATGTAGAGTATTCCAATTGCACTAAAGGATCGATGACCAGTTCGCGACTCCTATCGTATTTTTCGACCGAGAAACCATAGGTGTTTTCGGCGATTTTTTTGAAAACCACATTGATTTCTTGTTTTACAGGCTTTCCGGCCCCTGTTTGAATCACTTGATAGCTAACCGGCCTTTTGTGTTTCAAACGGCCTAATTTCGTAGTGACGATCAGGCTGCCCTGACTGTCGATGCGGGTTGATTCCACATTGGAATACGCAAATTCGATGTTTTCCGGGTTTGCGCCGGGCTTTACTATCCAGTCGTATTCGATCTGTTTCTCTATGCCGTATACTTTTACATCGATATTTTGGTAGATGTCTTTATAAAGCACTGCTTTGGAAGTAGGTATATCCGCCTGCCACCGCGATTTATCGTTCCCGGCAAAATAGTTGACCCGATAACCGGCCTGCTCCACAGCCGTCACTTGCGGGTTTTGGTTAGCTCCCAGGAAAAACAACCGCGATACGTTGCGCCCCGCTGTGTGGGTAGGGGCTAAACGGCTGCCCCCGCCGGAGGCTTTCGCGCTGTCGAAAACCAATCCGCCTTTTGTCAGCCACAGCGTATAACCGGCTGCCCTAACATAAAAAAGCGCTTTTTTATCCACCTGCCCTTTGTTGGGGATAAAATAGAGCGGCACGCTGCCGAAATCAGGACAAACAGATGTAAGATTATTTGTTTTAACCGGCGGGGCCTTTTTGAAATCCACGGCGGGCTTGCCCCGGGAGGCGCCGCCGAAAATCAAACTCACTATTAACACCATTAAGAAAACAAACCATTTTTTACTTTTCATATTTAACTCCTTCTTTATAATATCGTATTGTAGAACATCCTGTTCGTCATTGCCTTGTACAAGTATAGATAAATATATATAGCAAATATGATGCCAGTTCCGGTTCTTTGCCCGGGACGCTTTACTGACCGCTGTTCCCGGTTTCCCGCTGAAAAAAGGGATAGGGTTTGCTGTAACATTATGTTACAACCGGTTTTGTTATTTGCGGGAAATGCTCGTGGAAACGAGCCGAAACCCTTTTCAACAGTGTGTTCCCGGCAAATGTGCCCGACTGTAACATTTTGAAACCGAAAAGCGCATAATTTTCGAAAAAAATCCCGAAAATATTGATAGTAAAAGGGTTCGCTGCTGTAACATAATGTTACACAGGGTGATGGGAAAGCGAAGAGTCTAACTTTAATTTTCGGTTTTTTCTTAGGCATTATTTTCGCATTTAGAATAGTTCGTCTATGATCCAGACCAATAGTGGGGGGATAACTAATAGCGATCCTAAGAAAACAACAATAGAAATGATCCACTTTAAACCGGTTTCGAGTTCTTTATTTTTCCATAGAAAAACGACTATTATCACTGCGATAAAGATACTAAAAAGGAAAGAGATAAAAACATTCTCTCCGACACCGTGTGCCAAAAGGGCTGTTGGCAACAGCAGGATAAAACATAGAAAAATTTTCCATTTACAACGCATCATGTTTGTTTGTAGCATAATTAAGAAAAAAGATCAAGCGCGTTTTCAGCATTCGGCAAGCGGGCATTCGCGAACTCTATCGGACTGGGCTGCCGCAACACCCTGAAAGTTGCCCGGCCATCCCGAATCCTGCCGCATCACCCCGAAAGCCCCCGGCCTCTTTAAAAACTAACGGAATTAATTGATTTTTTTTCAAACCGGTGCTACAATAGTGATATGATGAATTATCAAGGTATAATAACCATCGAGCCGGGCAAGCGGGGTGGAAAGCCCTGTATAAGAAATATGAGAATCACTGTTTATGATGTGCTCGATTACCTGGCATCAGGAATGACCAGGGAAGAGATACTGAATGATTTTCCCTATCTTACTGCCTCTGATATCCAAGCTTGCCTCATGTATGCCGCGGATAGAGAACGTTCTCAAATGGTAATGGAAGCTTGAAACTATTATTTGATCAAAACCTATCACCTAAACTTGTTCAAATTCTTTCAGAAATTTCCCCCGGCTCTATTCATGTACAGGCAGTAAACCTGGATAGAGCAGATGACAGCGAGGTGTGGAGATTCGCTCGCGATAATAATGATATAATCATTCTCAGGGAGGACCCCGGTAGTCGGTATTTCAACATTCATTTAGAAATTCCGACAGTGTGACCGGCTCTATATCTCCGTTCTCGATCTCTTCTATCTCCTTAAAAGATTCTTTTAAATCTTGCTTAAGTTTGTAGTACTGCCTGATCTTATTATAGCCGGCAATTAATTTCGACCAGTCCTTGAAAGGAACCTGTACCGCCAGCTTGTTGCTTTTACTATCTGTTAAATATTGAACATTTATCTGCATACTATTAATTTACTATATTTTTATACTTTTTTTAACTTTTTAATCGACAAGATTCCACATCCGGTTGTTGTTCCCACAGCGGGCCTAATGGACGCGGGGCACATGGAGTGCGACATCTATATGCTGCGAATAAAAATTAAAATCCTTGTCCGTAGTAAAAACAGGAATCCCGTTCCGCTTCGATACAGCACATAAAAGAAAATCAATGTGTGATCCCTGGATACCTTTCTTACGGCACCGGTTATAGAATTCCGCGGCTAACTCATAATCGCCGGTGGTTACCGGTAAATCATCGAAAGCCTTTAGTTTTCGTTTCAATTTTTCAAATTGTTCTATCGAAGAAATGCCGGATAATACTTCCTGCCTGATAGGGCCGGTAATAAGACCCCGGGCTTCCCTGATTAGTTCTATGAATTCTGCTACTATTATCTTTTCCTCCGGGCTAAGATTTTCCTTTTTTCTTCGCAGGGCCAATGACCAGATAGGCGTATCAACCAGGACTTTCACTTCCGTGTCCTTCCTTTTTTATAGTCGTAACCGGCGTCATAGTCGATTTTTCCGAACAAATCCATAATTTCCGCTTGTTTCCTGCGTCTAATGTATTCTTTAAGCGCATCGGTTACGGCTGCTTTTTTGGTTCTATGCCCTCCGATCAACTGGGCCTCTTTTATCAAATTATCATCTAACGCTAAGTTTGTTGCCATACCTAACCTCCACACAACATTATACACTTTTTTTTGTGTGAGTCAAGGCTGGGTTTGTCCCTAAATCCATTACCTAATACCGGGCTGGCCGCAGTGTGTTAACTCTTGCCGGATAAAAAATAGGCCGCACTTGATTTTTTGGAGGTTTTGGGATAAACTAAAACCGGTTAAAGTAGGAGAATAAAAGTGATACAGGTCAACACACATGAAGCAAAAGAAAAACTGTCGTACTTTCTATCAAAAGTAGAAAAAGACCGTGAGAAAATAAAAATCTGTCGCAACGGTAAACCTGTAGCCCTATTGGTGCCTTTAGACGCCCCCCGCGATCCGCTTAAGCAAAATCCGAAATTAATGGGAGTAAAAATTCATGAAGACCCTACTGCTCCCCTCGACGAAGAAGATTGGCCCGTTGATTTAAGATAAAATGTATTTATTGGATACCTGCCGGGTGACGCCCCCATTGGGTTCATCGTTGGGGGCCAGCGGCATTCGACACCCCAGGAGGACTCGCCTCCGGCGGCCCTGCCGGGTGACGCCCCCATTGAATTTGTTGTTGGGGGCCAGCGGCATACCGC
>JAGLSW010000050.1 GCA_023135565.1 Candidatus Aminicenantota bacterium
TGACCCCCCAAAAAACTTTTGTTAACCCCACCACGTGGGGAGGGGTGAAGGATAAGTGATGTACTACCCCCCAATGAAAACAATCGAGCAGCGCCGGACGTGGTTCGCCGACATCATCTTCAAGTTTCCCTACAAGAGATTGACAGACAGCCGCCAGAAGTTCATCGACTACGTCTCCGACCAGTACGCCGAATATCGAAAAAACATCGCCGCCAAAGGCAAAGAGATCAGGGGCTGCGACATGACCAAAAAAGAATACTATTGGATACACTATTGGTTCGATCTTCGTATACCGCCCGATTGTTTGATGGCTGCCATGGAAGCAGGAAGAAAAGTCTACCTTGACTTGAGGAAGCCGATCAATTCTATCGGCGGTTTCAAGAATCAGGTGATGACGGAATACCAGAACCACAAAGAAAGACTCAGCGCACACCTTGCCGAATATGAGTATCGCGGCTATAGGATAGAGAATCTTTTCAAGGATAAATGGTTTTATAACTTCTTCAAGAAATTTCACATCGCTTATTCGGACCAGTATTATTTCGATTTTTATCTCGGTTATGACTGCCGGTTTAGCGGTGCCTACGTAGGCACGGCTCGCGGCATCAAGTGGTACGTTCTTGTGGATCAGAACGGCGCGAGCGCCAAAACGATTGCCGCGGCTGCCGGTATCCCCGGCGACCGGTATCACTCCGAGCCTTTTCCTCACTACCGTCTGACGCCCACCCTACGAAAACTTGCCCTCGCATCCGGGGCGAAATATGGAGACAAAGAAAAGATCGCGGCCATCATCAAGGAGTGGAAGGAAATCGACAAGTCCTCCTCCTATAGTGCAGAGGAAATCAAAAAGCTGATAGCCAAAAGAGAAAAACAGAAAACATATCTATTAAGAAACTACAAAACGAGGTATAGGCAATGATATATGTAAGCGCAAATATGGTTAAGTGGGTGGATGAGGCAGCCTACGTGCTGCTGACAGACAACTCGCTGCAGGAACTTCATACATTTGCGGCGCAGAGTTTGGGTTTGGATCAGGATTGGTTTTTCGACCTGGCCGCGGCTCCGGCGTATTGGCTCGACCAGCAAAAAAAACTGGACGCTATCGCATCCGGGGCCAGGACAGCCGACACAAGAAGGTGCAAAGAAATAGTTGAATACTGGAAAAATAAAAGTTTTTGCGGGGTGCAGGGGCAGTATTTTCAAAAAGCGCCCCTGCCCACCGGAGGTAATAAATGAATCATGAAAAAGCAAGAACGGCGCTGTTGGCATTATTTTTTAAATTTGCTAATAATGCTATGGGGCCGGATGGCCTGGATATCGCCCGCAGCATCGTAAATAAGATGTTCAAGAAAGGAAGAAGCACGAAAGACCTGACTATAGATGAACTCCGAAAAGTCGTCACATACTTAGCAAATCGTACCGACACCCCTCTCGATCTCAGTTGGATGGGAAAAAGCAAGAGCGGCTCCGCGCCCCGCGGAAAAGCAGCGCAGACCACCGGCTACAAGCCCGGCAGCCCCATCAAACCGGCCTCGGAGAAGCAGTGGAAGTTGATCGGGGATATTGCCGTACGGCTCGGAATGTCGGCGGAGAAGCTCCAGGAGTTTGTCGGCAAATTCCACATGAACGCACAGGGTAAGTTGACGATTCGCGGCGGCCAGGGCGTCATTCAGGCTTTGAAGAGCATGGCAGCGCGGCGGATTCAAGAGCCGCAGGCTCCGGCGCCGCAGCCGAAAAAGAAAAAGGAGGCTGCCCCGGCAATGGCTGTTGAATCGTTAAGCCCGCTGGATAAGTATCCCGATGTCCCCACATTGGGAGCCAAATACAGAAAAGTAAAAGCTACAGAGCCGTATGCAGAGTCGCGGCTCCTGGCCGGTATGGAAGTCAACCGGGATTACAGGTGGGCATGGGCATCCGCGCCCGTATTGTACATCCCTACGAAAATTTCCTATAGCGATCATTGAGGAGAGAGAGATGGGGCAGGCGGCTGATAAACTCCAAACCACCAGGGGCTTGAAAGCCTTGTGGAAACAGAAGTTGAAAAACATGGCATCCCCGGATGGGTATGTGACCATCGACCAGATGGCTTCTGCACTGGGAGTCAGCCGCTCCAACATTTCAGACGCCATAACGTTCGGGAAACTGGAAGCCATCAAAATGAAAGTAGGCAGTGATGACGACAAAGTATCGAAAGTGAGAAAGGAATGGGTATTGAACACATACCTCCCTGAAATATTAACCATGTGGAGAAAGACTATCGATGGAGTCACAAAAACCTGGATCGATGAAAGGGAATTGCTGAAAAAGCTGAAACTGCCGCCGTTCCGGTATAAGGATGGAGAGGTGAGAATCAGTGAAAGGGCGTCGAATTGCCCGGTGATAATCCCCCTAAAAGCCGCATGTGACTACGTAGACGCCCTGCAGGTTGTGAATGAGCCGGTATTGGAGTTGAAAGGGAAAGATGGATGCCGGCAGCTTCCTCTATTCTCATAACAAATATCACGAGAATAACAAGTATAACAAGTATAACAACCTTAACAAGTATAACAACTATAACAAGTATAACAAGTATAACGGGACTTCTGCGCAATTCCTCCATACAATGGAGGTATGAACTATACGAACGAATACGACGAACTTTTCAAGCGTTTTTGCCTGGAAAAAAATTCCCCTTTTTCATACGTGCAGATCAAGGCTCAGGCTATAGCCGAGAGCAATCTCGACCCTGATGCAAGGTCTCCGGTAGGAGCGCTCGGCGTGATGCAGATCATGCCGCGCACCGGCTTGCTCGACCTGGGTCTTTCCGAAGCCGACCTGCTGAACCCGGAGAAGAATATCGAAGGCGGCATCGAGTACATGCGCCGCCTGCACCGGTATTGGGAAAAGAAAATCCAGGGAGACGAAGAGTTGTGGAAGTTCTCCCTGGCGAGCTACAACGCCGGGATGGGAAACATCACGAAAGCCTACACGGTGGCCGGTAAAGGCGCCTGGGCAGCGGTGTCGGTGCGACTCAACCAGATCACCGGGAGACATTCGCGGGAGACCATCGGCTATATCGAGCGCATCGGACGCATCTATGCTCGCCTCTTAGGGGCTGCCGGAGGCAACTGATGTCTCCGAAGAAAAAACAAGACCGTACAGTACGCGAGAGGCTCGGTGTCCTGGAAGAAAAATTCGATACCGAAAAAGAAGCGCAAGAAAAAAACTGGGTGAGACAGGAAGACGTCAACAAGGAATTAACAACTAAGGCCGAAGAAACAAAAGAGGCTGTAGATAACCTGGAAGCCAGCATGAATAAAAGATTCTCGAAATCAGACAAGTGGCAGTTGGCTATGACGGCTCTCCTGTTGGTCATATTGTTCCTTTCTGAGAAGTTGTACGAGTTCTTTTCTGTATTGTTGAGGCTGCTCTAATGGGAAAAAAAGATCAGCTTTTCGATATTGCCGTCACCTTGCGTACAGAAGGGAAAACCCTGGCAAAGATCGGCGAACGGATAGGGGTCTCGACAAACACCCTGTCGAAATGGTTCAAGAATGAAGGCATCGAAGAGCTCAGGCATATGGTGGAAACACATCCGCTCTCCCAAATCGAAAGGGTCGATAGATCGATCACGAAAATTTTCATTAAAATCGAACAGACTGATGGCGAGATGACCCCGGCGCAAATAGACTCACTCTCGAAGTTGATGAAAATCCGAGAACGGTTAGCGAAACCCGGCAGCGACGATCTGCTGCGAAGTGTCGTGGTCGTATGTTCGAAACTGGCAAAATTCGCGGAGAAATATTACGAGAATCATGAAGACAGGAAAACGCTGGGCGGGCTGTTGAAAGCCTTCTTTACCCATGTCAGGAAGGAAATGGAGATGTAGGCATGGGCTTATTCGATGATCTATTAGGGATTCCATTAGAGGCGAAGCTAAGAAAGCCTCTCAAGAAACTCACCGACAAACAATACGAAACCCTCACCGGCAAGATCATCGAAAACCTGGAATCGGAAGTCACGCCATCGCAAGAGGATTCCCCGGAAGCCATCGAGCACAGGCGAGAGAAAGCCCGGTCAGATCGCGAGTGGGCGAAACATTATTATTTCCCGCACTATTGCACCAAGCCGGACGGCGATGTGCACCGCGACATGCATGAAATGATGCACGTGGGCGGCAAGTCCATCGTGGCCTTCGTGATGCCCCGCGACCACGGAAAAACCACCCACGGCAGCTTCGCCGACGTCATCCTCGACGCGCTGCTCGACGTATGTCCGTACCAGATCATCATCTGGAAAAACGCGGACGTGGGCATCCTGTTCCTGCGTTGGGTCAAATTCGAACTTGATAACAATGCCCGGCTGCGCCAGGACTATGGCGGTGAGTTGATCTCTTACAGCAAGGAAAGCGAGATCGAGGTGAAAGGCCGCTCCCTGATCCAGACCCTGGGAGCAAGGCAGCCGATACGCGGGTTGAAGTATAAGCATCACCGGCCCACTAAAGTGATCGCCGAGGACATCGACGATGACGAAACCGTTCGCAACCCGAAGCGCTGCGAAAAAGTGTTGCAGTGGATACTTGCCGCCATATACCCGGCTATCGACGACAACGGGGTTTTCTGTATGATCGGCACCGCCATCTCGCGGTACTCCACAATTTCCCAACTCATCAACTATATCAAGGAAAAGGCCGGTGAATTCGAGGCGGAGCACGGTCATCAGCGGCTTTACTATCGCGTTTATCCGGCCATCATAGATGAAGGCACGGAGCGTGAACGCGCCCTGTGGCCGGAGGGCAAAAGCCTAAGCAAACTGAAAGAGATCAGGGACATCGTGGGGCCTATCGTCTGGGCCGGTGAATTCCAGAATAAACCCATCGATGACGCCATCTTTTCCCCGGACTGGGACACCTACTATGACCGGGGAATATATATTATTCCCGACCGGCAGTGGGTATACGGTTCCGGCACCGACCCCAGCGCCGGAGCCAGTGACAGGAATTGCTTCAAGGCGCATGTAGTGCTGGCTATGGATATGCTGAGTCGAGCGAACCTCTACGTGGCGGAAGCCTGGATTAAGAAAACAACGATACCCGACATGAACCGGGCATTCATAGAACTGTTCATGGAGTATCGCATGCAACTGGCTGTTTTCGAGGTGAATGGCTATCAAGCATTCGTCAAGGAAGTTCTTGATGAAGAGCTTTTCAGGAAAGGGATATTCATGACCATCAAGGAGGTGACGGCTACCACAGACAAGCTGCTCAGAATTCAGACAATGGTCGGCCCCTATTCCAGGGGACGGATACAGTTCATTAAGGGGCACAGCGATCAAGACCTGCTGCGCGACCAGTTTCACCGGGCGGGCACGTCGTCGGAAATCGACGGGCCGGACGCCATGCAGATGATCTATGCTGAGATACAGCGATGGAA
>JAGLSW010000500.1 GCA_023135565.1 Candidatus Aminicenantota bacterium
GTCAATTTAGGTGAGCGCTATAGTCTTGTTATGGTTTTGAAGTTTAGTAATGGTATATCTACAGCAACGAAAAAATTAATTCTCCAGGCGCTGGCCTCTGTAATTAATTCCAGGCCAGTAGTTTCATCAGTTGAAATTATTTTTCTCAGTTGGGGCCCGAATTGTATTCCACCGCCGATAGAAATCGGTGAATTCTTGAAACCTAAGACCAAGTGAGCGCCGGGAGCAAGTATATTTTTCAAATGAAATTCGGGCATATCCTGCGCATCCTCCTCTTTGAATCTATAAGCAGTCACAGCCCCTATATCTATTGCAGACAAGAATATGCTGATAGATTGAATACCAAGAAAGCTTCCTTTGTGGCCCTTACTAATAGCAACACCTACCGGCGCCCAGATTCCGAGCGAATTTAGTTTGACACTTTTCTTAAGAGTAAATTTTCCACTTAAGTCTTCATCTCCCAAATTGATCCCCACATAGGCATTTAAAGATATATTCCATTTAGCATTTCTTTTGATCGAGTAACTACCGGCAGGTAAAGCGACTGATTCGATTGCTTCTTTCACCTGGTCTGAATTCTCCGCTTTTGCTACAGCAGCCATAAAAGCCCCGTATTTCAATATTTTGGCCTTAATCTTTCTTAAGTTCTCCCACTTTTCAATCTTTTTTTCTAATTGTTTTATGGTTTCTCGTATAACTTCTTTCTTTTGATCGTCCGTTTCATTTTCCAATTTTTTTTTCTTTTCGTTTATCGTAGCTTTGAGTCCTTTTTTAAAATTTTCATCGTTTAATGGGAGGAATATTTTGTCAAAAATATGCAAAATATTAAAAATTACAGAACTGTAATTCCTCTGGTTTGCGTCTAAGTATATGTCGCTTAGTATCCCGGCAAAATCCAGGTATTTTTTGATCTTATCATCTAAAATTATAGTATCGACTTCATCTGGAAGGTTTTTGTCTTTAAGAATATGTTGAGCCAGTTTGATAGAATACTCTATAGCATCCAAAGCCTCACTATAAAAATTGTAATAATTTTTATAAGTAGGTTTTTCCCCATTTTCCTTTTTTTTGCGGATTTCAGCTTTATAGGTCTCTAAAAGATCGATCTTAAACACATAATCATTGACAATCGTTTTCAGTTTTTTAAACTCACCGGCAATTTTGTCTAAATTTTCTAAACTATCGCGAAAGTTTTCTCCCCCAATTACGATACCGGCAGATTTTTGCCATATTAATCCTAAGTATATTCTAAAAGTTTCATGTTCATTGTTTTCATCTTGTTCAAATAATAATTTCAATGATTTCCAATCTAACCAGTACCGTTCTCCGCTTTTATCCCTGATAGAGTCTGATACTATTTTTAACGCTTTGAGTAGGTTCTTGAGATCGCTTTCGATAATTGTATTGTTGTCTACTAATAATTGAAGTGTTTCTTCTTCCAATAAAATATCGACTGGATGATCCCCTTTTTTGAATCGGTCTGTGATTCTCAATGCGGTTTTAACAATATCTTTAAGTTTGCTATCTTTTATAAATTTATCAAATGTCCCTTTTTTTAAAGTATTCTGGAAATTTGAAAGGGCGCTGCTCAGGTCTTTTTCAAAGGCTTCACGTAGAACATTGATGTAGGATGAGAATTTATATATCTCTTTATCGATAGTTTTGAGCACATTATAAGTTTCCGGGAATAACTCTTGTAAAATCTTATAATCTTTCTTCTTAATTTCATCTTTGAATTTTATAAAAAATGCAGCGCTCAACTCTTGTTTGACACGTTCGACCAGGAATTTTGCCATACCATCAGCTACCTTTGAAACGAGATTGATTCCAGTACCGGAAGAAACAGGAATTGCGGGGGCTGTGGCTGCAGTGGACATTTTATCTAAATCAGATAGCTTTACATATTTCTGTTTTAATTCTTCATACTTATAACTTTCTTGTGTTTCAATTGGAAGTCTTTGGAATGCGGTTACATCTATTTTTCTTCTAATAATAGAATCAAAAAAGTTAATAATCACTGATTTTTTTGATTGAGAGTTCACTTTCTCTGCTCTTATACAATCATTTTTACAGTTTCCCAATTCTACTTTTTTGGATATTAGCACTTCAAGTTCGTTTCTTAACTTTGTTACATTTAAACTCTTGTCCCGGTAAACCCACGGATCCAGTAGGAAATCATTCACTTTATAAATTTCGGTGAAATTCTCAGGATCGAATATTCGATGGTCTTTGTGTTTCGCGTAATGAGCTTTGAAATATTCAAGCAGTTCAGCAAACTCTTTTATTTCATCTTTATGGTCCGAGAGGTAGAGGGCATCATAGTACGCATTCTGAGCCGGCAGCAAAGTACCGAACCCCACCAATACAAACAAGACGATAAACGCCTTTAAGAAAATTGTTTCGATTCTTTTTTTTGTTTTCATTTTTTTTCACTCCTAAATTTTTTGCTCCTAATTTTTTTTTATATCAAAAGTTTTCCGGGGGGAACTTTTAAAAACCCTACGACTTACATGTCCAAAAAGGGACTCCGGCCATCCGGCCAGGACAACCTGTACCCCGCCGGATAACCTTCCCCTATTATAGTATAAAAATATCCGGGCAAAGAGTAATCAGGTTGCAAAATATAGGGTAATATCGTTGCATCAAAAGAAAACAATAGCACATATGTTGCACGAAGAGTAATTTCGTTGCAAAATGTCCTTTCCAGGCTAAAATCCTTAGTTTGGCACGGAATTTGCTACGGCAAATTCAGCCCCAGCTAAAAGCAAAAAACATATACCACGAAGCTCACGAAGGGCACGAAGAAAAGAAGCAAAAGCGAGGAAACAACCCTTGAAAAAGGCAAAAACGCACCCTGCCGCGCAGCGGCGTATAGGTTGGGGACGTCGGTTCTGTGGAAGAACACAGTAGATTCACTATAATTTCCCACCTTGTTTTGTGGAAGAATCCTCTTGCGAAATTCTTATTACCACCCCACGTGGTGGGGCTTCGTGCCCTTCGTGTCCTTCGTGGTAAAAATAGCTCTTAGTCATTATTTGGGTTTGTTGTTGGTGACAAATCCGAAATAATTCTTAAATCGACTGGTGACCGAATCGGATATAGAATAAAAAGTAGGCAGAATGATCAGCGTAAAAAACGTAGAGGTCGTCAATCCACCCAAAATGGCTACAGAGATAGGCGCCCACATCTGCGCCCTGCGACTGGCTGCTTGAAAATAACCGGGCAATAATACAGGCAAAGCTAATGGCAGTACACCGAAAATCGTAGTGATAGCAGTCATGACAATAGGCCGGAGCCGGTCTTTCCCGGCCTGCACAATGGCTTTGTCTTTCACTAACCCCTGCTTCCTCAGGGTGCGGATATGGTCGATTAAAATAATACCGTTGTTGACCACAATACCGAAAAGAGTGAGCACACCTAAATAAGAGGTGGTGTTCTTAGTGATGCCGGTCAAAGTGAAAAAGATGGCTACTCCGAAAAGCGCCAAAGGCACGGTCATCAAGATAGTGAGAGGATGAGCAAAAGATTCAAACAATGAAGCCATAATAATGTAAATAAATATCAATGCCATGATAACAGACAGGTTGATGCCTTGCTGAGATTCCTGGAAACGCCGCCAACGATGCCCCATACTCCAACTGTAACCTTCAGGAAATTGTACGCTGTCCATAACCGCTTTGATCTTGCGGGAAATACCCATCATACCTTTGGATTTCGTGTTGATGCGGATATTTAACTTCGATTTTTTGTTCTCCTTCCTGATGGAGGTGGAACCCATGCGGTATGAAAAAGTAGATACGGCGGATACAGGGATGCGTTTCGAGCCGCTCTGGATGCTGATGTTTTTCAGATCGTTGTCGGAAAACCCTTTCTTACCACGAAGATTCAAGATAATGTCGATCTCTTTGTTCTCGGTTTTGAATTTGCCGATGGGCCGCTCGGATATCGACGAAGAGATGGTCTGGGCTATGCGCCGGGTGTTTATACCGGAATTTTCCGCTTTCTTGCGGTCTACGTGCACCATCAACTGGGTGTCGCCGCCCTCGAGGTCGCTGGTCACATCCTCCACTTCATCTATGACTTTCAACTTTGCCGTTATGGCGGGCACCATTTCGGTGAGCCTGGTATAGTCCATGCCGATGAGTTCTACGGAAACACCCATGGAACCCCCGTGACGGCCTCGCCTTTCACTGTATTCATAAGTCAGCCCGGGTTCTTCAGGCAGCAGCTTTTTTAGTTTTTCTTTAATTTGGGCGACGGTAGGCCCGTCTTCGGTGAGGGTGAGTTCGATCTCGCCGCGGTAGCGGCCCTGCCTGAGACGCGTCACGCCAAAACCGGTGGTCATGTAATCGACAGCCAGTTCTTTTTTGTTTTTTTGTAATATTTCTTCATAGTTGTCGAACAGGGCTTTCATCTGTTCGATAGTAAAACTTTTAGGCATATAGATGTTGAGGTTGACTTCACGGGCTTCACTCTGGGCCATGTACTCCTGCTCGATCTTGGAATAAAGGGCCCAGGCTGTCCAAAATATAAGGACGGCAACCAAAACAACTCCTAATTTAGTCGCCCAGTTCTTGATGGTAAAAGAGATGATACGTTCGTAAAGAGAGGTCATTTTTATCAACCAGGGGGCTTTCTCTTTGGATTTGCCTTTCAGCAGTTTGCTGCCGGCCAGGGGGATAAAAGTAAGCGAGACGATCAACGAAGCAATAAGCGCCAGGGAAATAGTCAAAGCAAAGTCGCCTAAAAACCTTTCAAAACCCGAACCTTTGACAAAACCGACGGAGATAAAGACCACTAAGGTAGTCAGGGTGGAGGCGGTGACAGCCATTGCCACTTCGCTGCTGCCGGTAATGGCGGCTTTCAAGGCGGGGAGTTTCTTTTCCTGACGCAGGCGGAAGATGTTTTCCAGCACGACGACGCTGTTGTCTACCAACATGCCGACTGCCATCATGAGGCCGGATAAAGAGATAATATTGATGGTGATGTTGGAGTTGAAAATAGCCCGGTGCAGGTACATTAAACTAAAAGTAAATACGATGGCCAGGGGAATGGCAAGGGCAATAATAACGGTAGAACGGAATTTTCTTAAAAAGAAAAGCAGTACGATTACGGCCAGCAGTCCGCCGATAATGCCGGAAATAGAGAGGTCGCGCAGGCTGCTGAGGATGTCTTTCGATTGGTCGCGGTAAAAAATCACCTGCATGTCTTTGAGGGCCGGTTCTTCTTCGCGGATTTGTGCGACGGTCTTTTTGACTTTTTGGCAGACGTCTACCACGTTGGCGGTGGAGGCGCGGTAAATCATAAAACGCAAGGATTCATTGGCGTTTAAACGGTGATAGTCTTCTTGTTCGGGATAGTCGTAAGTAACCCGGGCTACGTCTTTTATTTTCAGTCCTTTGTCGCTGAGGGGTAGGTTTTTGATCTCTTCGACGATTTTTAACTCCCCGGGTATGCGCAGTACGAATCTTTTATTGTTTTCTTCGACGTAACCGGCGGAGATATTGATATTATTATTGCGGATGGTGTCGATCAGGTCGCTGATGTGGATAGAAGAAGAATAAAAAATATCGGGCTGCAAATATATAGTAAGGACTTTGTTATGCAGTCCCCTGATGTCTACATTGGCGACGCCTTCGATGCGTTCTAATTTAGGCTGGATGTAGTTCTCGGCCCAGGTGTAGAGTTCGTCGTCTTTGCCGGGGAGGGCCAGGTTAAAATAAATAACGGGCCGGTCCGAAGAAGACCAGCGGCGAATCCTGATTCTTTCTACATCGCCGGGCAGCCTGTCCCGCACCTGGTCGATCTTGTCCCTGATTTCCATGGAGGCCAGATCCATGTTGGTGCCGGTGTTGAATTCGAGAAATATCCGCGAACTGCTGGAAGAAGAAGTGGAGTTGATGTTTTTCATGTTGTTGATGGTAGATAGGATTTCTTCTAAGGGCCTGGTAATAGTCCGTTCCACTTCTTCAGGTGAAGAAGAGGGGTAAGGCACCTGTACCATCAGCCCGGGATAAGATGTGTCGGGCATCATTTCCAACGGTAATTTCAAAATCGAAATTACACCGATGGTGGCGAATATTAACATGATAACGATTACTGTTACCGGTTTCTTTAATGAAAATTCAGGTAAATTCATTTTAATTCCTTACTTTTTGCCTTCGGCGAGTCAGAACCTTTTTGAAAAAAGGTTCCGACACCTCCAAAAACTTCTAATGAGCGAGACGTTTTTCTAACCTAAGAAACGTTCCTTATTGGCTCAACCGATTTGCCGAGCAGCGGCTTAACAAAAGTTTTTGCGGGGGTGCAGGGGGCAGTTTTTTCAAAAAGCGCCCCCTGCCCGCCGGAGGCGCTTTTTTAATCTTTTTCCGGCTCTTGTTTTGTTTCTTTAACGACTATACTATATATAAGGGGGATAAATACAAGTGTCAAAAAAGTACCGAATATCAGGCCGCCGATGAGCGTTAAAGCCAACGGGATCCTGATTTCAAAGCCTTCATCAAAATCCAGGGCCATGGGCATAAGACCCAATACGGTAGTCATAGTAGTCATCAAAATAGGCCGCCAACGCACTTTCGCGGCGGTTTTAATGGCTTCGATTTTCTGCATGCCTTTTTGTTGTAATTGGCCGATGTAATCCACCAACACAATAGCATTGTTAACGATTATGCCGGAGAGTATCACCAAGCCGATCAATACGATAACATTAATAGAAATTTGCGCGGCCAGCCCTATCAACACTACGCCGATTATGCCCATGGGGATGGTAAACATAATGATAAAAGGCTTTTTGAAAGATTCGAACTGCGAGGCCATGACTAAGTAAACTAAAAATATAGCCAGCAGGATAGCAAATATCATGGATGAAAAAGCGACGTCCTGCTCCATACTCTGTCCGGCAAGATAAATATTACAATCCCGGGGCCTGTCGATGTCCCGGGCCAGGGCCATTATCCGCTGTCCGGCAGTATCTAAGTCGATACCCGATAAATTCCCGGTCAATACAGCCGATTTCTGCTGGGAAATACGCCTGATTTCGGCGGGGCCTTCGCTGATTTTGATTTCGGCCAGGGCTTTCAGGGGGACGTTGATGCCCAATCCATTCCTGATACTGAGACGTTGTATTTTCTCTACCCGGTCGCGGAAATCTTCCTTGACACGTACGCGGATGTCTACTTCCCGGTCGCTTTCGATAAAGCGGGTGGCGACTTCGCCTTCCACTTTGTTACGAATCTGTGTACCCACCTGGTTGATGGTCATGTCCTGGGAGGCTAACAGGGCGCGGTTAAATATTATTTGTATTTCGGGATAGCCTTCTTCCATGCTGGATTTAATGTCGATCAACCCTTCAGTGCCGCGCATCTTGTCTAACAGTTCATCGGATACCTGCTTGATATGATCTAAGTCGATGCCGGATACCACTACTTCTAAGGGGGCTTTAAAAGAAAATAGCCGGGGTTTGTAGACTTTGAATTTGATGCCTTGAAAATCGTTCAGGTCTTCCCTGACGCGGTCCATGATGTGGTCTTCGGCTTTGCCTAAGATGCCGGGTTTTAAACGAATAGTAAATTCGGATAGGTTCTCGCGCTGTTCCTGGAAAGAAATTCCGCCCATGGAGCCTTTGCCGATCAGTTCGTAAATGCTTGCCACCTGGTCGTATTTTTTGAATTTTTCGGCTATGTCTGAAATGACGGCGGCATTCTCGGCCAGCGAGGTGCCGGGTTTGAATTCCACGTTGACTAAGAATTCTCCCTGGGAGATCACGGGGATCAACTCCTGCCCCATGAATCGCGTCAAAAAGATGGATAGCACAAAAATAACGACTACTGTGAGGATAATTACTTTTTTCCGGGAAAAAGTGAACTCCTGGAATCTCTCGTAGCTGTTAAAAAATTTATCGTAAACCTTATCTACGGGTTTGAGTACTTTTTTGAGTAGACCGCTTAATCTCTCTTTGGCATTTTCGCGCCTCATGGCCGAGTTGAGCATGGGCACTAAAGTAAGCGATACCACTAAAGAAGCCAGCAGCGAAAAGGTAACGGTTAAGGCCATGTCTTTGAACAACTGCCCGGCAATGCCTTCCACGAATACGATGGGGAAAAATACCGCCACTGTAGTAAAAGTAGAGGCTGTGACGGCGCCGGCCACTTCGGAAGTGCCGGTTAAGGCGGCGTCATAAAGGCCGTAGCCTTTCTCCCGGAAACGCTGGATGGATTCCAATACCACGATGGAGTTATCCACCAGCATGCCTATGCCTAAGGCGAGGCCTCCTAAAGAGATGATATTCAAGGAAATATCCGAGGAAAACATCAAAAAGAAAGTAATGATAACCGAGATGGGAATGGCAGCGCCGATGATCAACGTGCTTCTCAGGTTTTTGAGGAAATAGAGCAGCACTAAGATGGCCAGTATACCGCCGAAAACGGCAGTCTGGATGACCTCCCGGATGGTGTTTTTAATGAATTTGGCCTGGTTGGTGATGACCATGTACTCCATTTTACGCAGTTGCAGGATATTGGCGTCGATTTTTTTCAGCCGCTCGGCCACGGCATTGGACACGGTTACGGTGTTGGCGTCGGCGGCGCGGTACACAGCGGCTTCGATGCATTCCCTGCCGTTGATGCGGGAAATCACTTTGCGCTCTTTGTAACCGCGAAATACGTCGGCAATGCTGCTTAATTTGATGTGCACATCGCCCCGTTTTTCGACGATAATATCTTTGATTTCTTCAACGGTTTTGAATTCGTTAACTGTCCTGACTAAGTACTGGCTGTCTTTTTGTTTGAGGATGCCGGCCGACAGGTTGACGTTCTCCTGGGAGAGCCGGGTGACTACATTGGAAATGGGGATATTAAGCAGGCTGAGTTTTTTTTCGTCGATGTCGATGTGGATTTCGTCTTCCAGCCCGCCGGAGATGACACAGGCGGCTACGCCTTCGATGCTTTCGATGGCCTGTTTGAAATCGGTTTCCGCGATATAACGAATGCGGGAAAGCTCGGCGTCCCCGGAAAGTCCCAATTTCAGGATGGGTTCGGTGTTGGGGTCGTAGCGGAGAATCACCGGTTTCTCGGCATTAACCGGCAGGTAGAGCAAATCCAATTTCTCCCTGACTTTCAGGGTGGCAAAATCCATGTTGGTGTTCCAGGCGAATTCTACGGTGACTTCGGACAGTTCGGCCCGGGAAACCGAAGCGATGCGCACTACGTTGTCTACCACGCCTACGGTTTCTTCGATGGGTTTGGAGATGATATTCTCGATCTCCGCAGGAGCGGTGCCGGGGTACTCGGTTTTGATGGTCAGGGTGGGATAAGAGATGCGGGGCAGCAGGTTCAGGTTCAATTTGGAATAAGAGATAAAACCGAAGATCACCGCGGCCACGGTGAACATAAACACAGACACCGGATGATTAATGGAAAATTTTACTATTTTCATCTACTTACTCGTACTTTGCTTTTATCTTTGAGGGATTCTACGCCTACGATAACGATGGCTTCGCCTTCATTTAGACCTTCCAGCACTTCGATCTGGTCTTCTTCGGTAATGCCCACTTTGATCTCCCTTTTGGAGACTTCCATCCGTTTGAATACGAAGACGTAGGTTTTGTCCTGTTTGTAGGTGACGCTTTTACGGGGAATAACGATGGTGTCCTCTTTTTCGCCCACTATGATTTTTACTTCAACGAACATGCCGGGTTTCAGGTTTTCGGTTTTGTCGTACACTTCTACCGTTACTTTGACTGTGCCCGTCTGCACGTCGATGCGCGGGTTGATTAATTTGACGCTGCCGTCGAATGGCCGGTCTGCCAATATGTCGGAAGTGACTATGGCTTTCAAGCCTTCTTTTAATTGCAGGGCGTCGGAGGAAGGGGCGTAAACCTTGATTAACAGGGGATTAAAATCTTCTACCGTATAGACATGCTGGTTGGTGTTGACCCGGTCGCCTACTTCGAGCAAACGCTCGGTGACGTATCCTTCCGCCGGCGACTTGATCCTGGTGTAGCTTAATTGCAATTCCAGGTTTTTGAAATTTTCTAATTTATTGTCGTGTTCTAATTTCGCATTGCGGTAGTTGGCTTCGGCAGTTTGATAATCCTGTTCGGAGATCATTTCCGACTTTTTTAGTTCGCGGCTGCGGTCATAGGTGCTTTTTTGTTCTTCCAGGCTTAGTTTGGCCTGCTCCAACTGGATTTTGGCCTGTTGGTGAGTTATGCGAATCTCCGTGTCGTCCAACAGGGCCAGTACGCTGCCTTTTTTAACAAAGGCCCCCTCTTCCTGGACCAATTTTTTTACATAAGCGGACAGGCGGGAATAGACTTTGACCAATCTTTCCGGTTCTACGGTGCCGTTCAAAACTAAGTAAGAGTTCAGGCTTTTGCGGGCTACTCTTTCGATCTTGACTAAAGGGGCGTTGGCCGATCCTTTCTGCATTTCTAAGTATTGTTTGACCCGCTCCATGGGGATTCGTCCCGATTTGATGGCTTCTTTCATCCTGTCCGGGATATCTAATTTATCTACATCTATCTTTTCTTCTTTTTTGCCCTCTTCGCCTCCGCGCCCCCGGTCACCGCGTTTTTCGCCGTCTTTCGAGCGATCCGCTTTGCCTGCGCGGTCCTGGCCGGGCATTTTCTTTTGATCGCCGCCGGGGTGGCCGCCGCGGTCTGTTTTGGCCGTATCGCCGTGAGGGGCTTTTTCTTTTCCTTTATCTTCGCTTTTCTTACCGCAGCCGGCGGTAAAAAAAACCAATAGTAACACCATTAATACCGGTATAAAATTGTTTGCTATTCGCTTCCTGTGCATGTTAACTCCTGTGAAATAAACATATTATAATCTTAATTACCATATACGAAATGACTCCTGCTTTGGTTATAATAGAGCTAACACACCCCGCTTCCTTATTCCTCGTACCTCGGAATTCGAAACCACCCCTCTCAAGAGGGGACTGTGCTCGTCGAACTCTGGAAGAGCTATCAAAATTGCCCTTCTTAATACTTGCCGGGAGGTGTGTTTGTTTGCAGCGGACGCCGTCCGCCCAATATGGTATAACAAACCGGGTTGGGTTTTCTTGCAAAAAAAAACGTTGGAAAAACAAGATTTAGCCTACCAATATGAAACTTTATAAAGTTTCGGGCTGTTTTTTGCTTAGACCTGGAAGTTCTGCTCTAATGGGTTGAAAAAAAAAGAAAAAGACATCGCCTATCGCCTGGATACTGCTTTCATAAATAGGGAGAAAGAACTGCGCTTCCTATTATTTCTCCCCGGATATTTTTAGAATGCGCTGGTGAATTTCATCGGATATCCACATGCCGGAATCCCTCAATCTATATACCAAAGGGTCTATTTGTTGGGTCAGTCCCTTCGCTTTGGCTTCCAGCAGAATCCTGAGTGTCCCCCATACGGTCAAACCGGCGGCTTTAGCAGTTCTACGTGCCAGCATATCATCCAATAAAACAATACGATCCTGATTTTCCAGTGCCAGAGCCATAGCCGCAAGTTCGCCTGCGCCCAAATCCAATGATAACCACTCAGAAGGCATATAGCGAGGATTGACCCTCTTAACCCACCTGTAATCGTTTAGATTTGGGACGTCATAACCTTTGAGTCGGCCTTGTTTCAATTCATCAAATACAGCGGTGGGAACCCAGTATTCCCGGAATAAACGGGGCAGCCATTCTACCAGCCCTATACGGTGCAGGTAAAGCAGTGGAGAAGTATTACTGATGGCTTTGGGCATACCGGTTTTCCAAATCGTTCAATTCAGACTGAAACGGAAATACTTTATAACGGCCTAAAATCATCAGGAATTCTACACGGGGCACACCGGCTAATTCAGCGGCGCGACCTGATGATAGCCGCCCAAGTTCATATAACTTAACGGCGGCTAATGTCCGTAATTCTTCCGCAAAAGACGTTTCATCCATCTTTTCGGCAAGCAGTACTTTTTCAGGAATCTTGAGTACGATTTGCCGTGTAGACATCACATCTGCCTTTTGAGTATTTATTCTGTCCATAGAAGAATTCTAATTGAAAACAATTTGAAAGTCAAGATAAATTAATGATCGATTTGCATTTCAGCAATTAGCAATGCGAATTGCTTTTTTTTGGGGACGGCGGCCCACCACGTGGGCAGCTTAACTATTACCGTTACTCCCTTTCCAGTAAACGGAAACCTTCCAACAATGCGGCGCAAATAAAATCTTCAAGCAAACTTAAATCAGCGCTTCTCTGCGCTTTGTTTAAATAAGAAAGATAAAACTGCTTTTTCTCCTGGCGGATAATCGCGGGGGGTAGATTCTTTCGTAGAACCATGGCATGTATCAGCAGCCGCCCGATCCTGCCGTTTCCATCGGAGAAAGGATGTACCTGCTCGAAACGGCTGTGCACGGCAGTTGTGTGGGCGATAGTATCTTCAACCGGGGTGGCCATATAAGCAGAGATTTCGGCCATCAACTGCGGCACTTTCAAGTAATTGGCGGTGGGGATATCGGCCCCTACTATCCTGACGCCGTGCCCCCGGTAAGAACCGGCATCAGGCCGGATACCGTTCATTAAAATGCGGTGCAGCATTAAGATTAGTTCTTCATCCACGGCGGCGGAACCGGACATGTGCTTAAACAAATACAATAAAGCAGCCTGATGATTTTTTACCTCTAAATGCTCGATTAAGCTTTTGTCTGCGATTACGGCATCCCGGAAGAGTATGGCGTCGGTTTCATCCTCGTTCAGCGTGCTGCCTTCGATGCGGTTGCTGTGATAGGTTAACGAAAGAATAAAACGATCATGAATATCCGGGTTGGTTAGAATCCGGTTAAGCACATGAGGATATAAATTCGATTTATTTTTTACCAGTTTTTTTTTGGCTGCCAGTTCTTCCGCCGGGATAATTTTTTGTCCCGTATAGTCTAAATACAACTCTTCGATTTGTTTTTGCGCTTTTTTTCGCGGCGTAGATTTAGCGTTGATCCAGCTATTAAAAGCAGCGAAAGAGACACCGAACCTTTGGGCCAACTTCTCCTGGCTCAGTCCCGAAAGTCGTTGGATTATTTTTAGTTTCCGGGGTATATCCACATTCACCTCCGGGAATCATTATACAAAACTTTATAAAGTTTGTCAATAAAGAAAAAACTTTATAAAGTTTTGAAAAAACCGGCTAACTTTATAAAGTTTTTTCAAGACTAAGCTTGAAAAAAAGCCACCTGACGGGGGGAACTCGAAATTATCGACAACATATTGTTCTTTACCGCCATGTAATGGCATAAAGTTTCGGGGTGTTTTTCGCTCATTCATGGAAGTTCCGACCTGATGGGTTGAAAAAAAAAGACTGTAGTATTATAATAAAACCATGAAAACAAAAAAAAAAGAAAAAGACATCGCCTATCGCCTGGATACTGCTTTCATCAATAGAGAAAAAGAACTGCGCTTCCTGCGGAATTTTGTCGACGCCAGACCTTTTGAAATCCTTTTCCTGCACGGTCCCAAATCTTCCGGCAAAACCACACTGCTGTACAAATTCTTCGCGGGAATCGAAAAAGAACAAAAAATCGATGTCAAATTCCTTAATCTGAGAGAAAAATTGATTGGGAATTATAAAGATTTTATCCGTATTTTTTTCGGCAGCACCCCGCTCCAATCAAAGGACGATATAAAAGAGACGCGGGAATACGGTATCTTCAATTTTTTTAAACTGTCGGTAGAAGTTTTAAAAGGAGTAGAAAACGGCCAACTGGATCCCTTCGAAATGATGAAACGCGAATTTGTCAAACTTACCGAAAAAGGAATAAAACCGGTTCTTATTATCGACGAGCTGCAAGCTATCGAGCATATCTACATAAACAACGGCAGACAGCGCCAGGTAATTATCGAATTGTTTAATTTTTTCGTGGCCATGACCAAGGAAAGCCACCTAACGCACATCATAGTCGCCTCTTCGGACGGTTACTTCTTGAATACGGTGTATAACGATTCGCGCTTGAAAAAAACTTCCAAATTCTACAAAGTGGACTACCTGGGAGAGAGCGATGTGCGGGAGTGGCTGCTGAACATAGAAAAATATTCGAAAATAAAAGACTATACATTGAGCGAAAAAGATGTTGAGAAAATATGGGATACGGTGGGCGGCAGTATGTGGGAAATCCAGGATATATTAAGCGACCTTTTCGACGATTCCATCGACCGGGTATTAGACCTCTATAAACAAAAAATGAGAGGCATTATCGCCCATTATACAGGGTTGAACGCAAACAAAAAAAAGATATTAAAACCTTTTTTCCGGCGCCACAGCCTGAGCCTGGAAGATTTTGCCTCCGTAGAGATGGATTATGAGGCGCTGGAGGAACTGCTGAGAGATATGGTAAAAAACAATATCTTATATTTCGATCCCACCGGTGCGGTTTATTACCCTCAGTCCAGCAGCACCCGGTGGGGAATCAAGCTCTATTTTGAAAGCCTGGAAGAAAAAAAAGGGGACGGGGGTGCGGCGCACCCACCCTCTTAGCCGCTTCACGGCAGGGGGGAGCTTTTCGGTTTTTGGCTACTCTCCAAAAAATTCTCCCTCATGCTTCAATTGATGAAAATGACTCAACATTTCTTAGGGCTGTTCTCCCCCCCCTTCGGTTTGTTCTTCCCGGTCTTTGGTTGGTTCGTTTTACCCTTCGTTTTGTTCTTCCCGGTCTTTGGTTGGTTCGTTTTACCCTTCGTTTTGTTCTTTTCCCCCGGCAAATGTGCTTCACAGGCCCCTATCGGCTGCGGACGCCGTCCGCCTACGCGCCCGCGCCCGCTTTATGAGTGCCGGGCAGAGAAAGTTAATCTTAATGCCGGCTCTTTCAAAGGCGTCCCGGAAATCCCACCAATCACTATCCGTGGCATTATATATCACAGCATTAAATTTACTCGAAATAGCCACGGCAGCGAATTTCCTGTCGCTGCGGTCAAAATCTTTTAAGTTCTCAGTCCCAGGAAACTCTTCGAACTCTCTTTCCGGGTGGGCCGTTATTTTTACCTGTTCGCATATAGAATCATTCCACTGGTTGTTAAATATCCATTTAATAAAGGCATCACCCAAACCGGGCTGCCCGGACAAACTACTATGTTTAAGATATTCGTCGATAATTAATCCCAACGAATCTATAGAAATTTGTTTTTTTTGGACATCGATGAGAAAATTTTGACAGGCAAAAACGTCTTTCTCACCTGCTCTTTCATGCTTCCCGTTGGCTACCACTAACACATTGGTATCGACGACAAAACTATCCATTTGTCTTTCGTCTCTGTATGGCTTGCGACATGGCGGTCAGTTCACCCATTTCATCACCAAAAAAGTTCTCGGGCCAATTCCTGATGTTCCCGTATTCATCTACATCTAACTTTTCTAAGTTCGATTTCCCCCGGCTGGTCTTGCAAAAATATAATGCCGCCGATTCGCTGCTGAATCCCTGCTCCGCAATACGTCTCTGCAGCCGCTTTAAAAGATGCTCGCTGTGGCTTTCGAGGATAATCTGGATATTTTTGTTTTCGATGGCGTCTATAAACACATCGGCTAAACCTGCCTGCACTTTTGGGTGTAAATGGATTTCAGGCTGCTCGATAATTAATGTAGATCCCGCGGGTACATAATAACACAGGGTAATCACCGGCAGTATCTGGGATACGCCGAAACCCACATCGGTTATAATAACTTCCGGGCTTCGAGGGGTCAACTTTAACGAAACCCGGTACAGGTTGCCACCTTTTTCTATTTTGTGAACTTTAAATTCATCGATCAGTCCCAATTCTTTCAACCAATAGGCCACATATTCTTCAACTGTGAATCTTTTCCTACCCCGTCCTCTTCCCCTGGATATCTTTTCGCCTCTTTCCCTGGATACCAAAATGGCGTCTATAACCCGTTCTCCGCGCCTGCCCATGTCCGCGGGCTGCGCACCGGCCCAGATATACTGCCTTTTCGGATAATCCCTCAGCGGCCCTAAATAATAAACCCCGGCAAAAAGTTCCTCGAATTTTAATTGTAAATCCGACAAAAAACCGGCATTCAGATAATAAGCTTTTACCTGGTCCGGGAACCCGTAAAATTTAATGGGCACCGGCAAATCCCATGCCCTGCCCTGGGGGCGTTTAAAGCCGAATTCTTTTTCATTTCCATTCATCGCTTCGGCGGATATGTTGTAGGCATCCCGGTCTTTCTTTTTTTTCATCCGGAACCGGTAATCATCGAACTTGTATGATAAATCCTCAACATATACCCTGCCTTGTGGGGTTTGCTTTATATTTGCATTGAAACCCAAATTCTTCCCACTAAACAGGGCCGCATTTTTTTTTCCCGGATCGAGAATTTTAAAGGGTTCCTCAAGCTGCCATTCGATTTCAAAGCCTAAAGTTTCTTCTATATTATGGTTAAATATTATATCTTTGAATGTACCCAATTCTAAGTAAGATTTTTCGTTTCCAAAATCGAGCACCTGTGATCTATCTGAAGATTCCGTGGTTTGCTTTAATAGGAGTAAATGCTGTAAAAGGCTGGTCTTGCCCGAACTGTTGGTGCCGAAAAAACCGGTCAATTTCGAGAAATGTATATCCCCGGTGGATCGCCATGACTTGAAATTATCGATTTTTAGTTTTGTAATCATAACAATTTCCTCGCTAACTTGTTAAGTCAGTGTGCCGGTACATGGCGGTAATGAACAACATCTTTTACACGTTTCAAGTTCCCACCATTAGGCAGCTTTTTTTCAAGCTTCGTCTTGAAAAAAACATTGTATAACAAAATATACCAAAATACCACCCTTTTGCTTCTTTATTTTACTCTTCTTGCGGCTGGATATAAGCCTCAACAGTGCGCAGATACTCCCTATTTTCTGCCGGACACGGTCGATGTTAAACCTGGGCATCTAAAACCTCTCTCAAATAAGTCCCGGATAAATATTGAAAATCAAAGTACTCCTGCCAGGTACGGCATAAAAACTCCTCGTGAATATCTTCACGCTTCGAAAACAAAAGAACGCCGTTAGTCACACTGTACCTGAAACTCACCGGGGCATCGTTGATAACTTTCACATCTACAGGCACATAGCGGTTGAAACTTTTTCCCGGTTCTACCTCTTTTTCCAACAGCAGGGAGGTCTCCAACTCGTAATCCAGGGTATCTATTTTTTTTATCTTTTTTTCGTCCAGGTAGAGCGCAATGTCTATGTCTTTGAAATCATCCCCTTCCTGTAAAAAAGTACCCGGGATGTAAGCAAATAATATCTCTCCCCTACCGGTCAGGCAGTTCTTTATATTATCTATTATTACCTGTTTATTCATCTCGCCCCTATTATACCATTACCGGGCAGTAAAAACCAATAGGTTTTACATAATCCGATCCCGGTCGATGGAATGAGTGAGGGACTGCGCCTGGACGTTTGCCCCCGGCAGGTGGGAGGGTTTTGACTAATACTTATTTACTTTGCGGTTTAGTTAGCTGTTTTACAGGAGGAAAACACTCCTGGCAGGGTTCGTATCCTTTTTTCTTGGCTTCGACCGGGGTGACTTCCTTTGCTTCGATGGGGGAAACCTCTGTGCCTTTAATCAGTTTGCAATCTTTTTTGTGGAAAATTTTGTCTTTTTCCGTGATGAATACGGGATTATCTTTCACATTCTTACCTTCCTGGATTTTTGCTTTTGCGCATTTCAACTTGGCCGGGCATTTGCCGCAGTCCTGGCCGTAGGCGAGGCCGCCTAAAAAGAACAAAACCAACACACTGATAATGACTATTTTTTTCATTTATATTCTCCTATGTTGTGGGACTTCGGTTTAGAATACTATTCTATAAAAAAAATCAGTAAAAAGCAAGAGCTTTTTTTGTAAGTGTTCAGTTTTGAATAAATCGGTCCTCAAATAGTCCATTCCCGTTTTGTTTAGTGCTTGAAGGGCGGATAGACTCAATTTTCCCAAAACTGAATAGTTACCATCAGCAATTCTCTTTTTGAAAAATT
>JAGLSW010000501.1 GCA_023135565.1 Candidatus Aminicenantota bacterium
TATCAGGCAAAGAAAAGATACTTCCCGGCCCAGCAGTCCATAAAATTCCCTGGACTAATCGCCTATAGCTGTATACTCAACACATTCATATTTAACATGAAAGCCCTTTTCCCCATTCTCCGGTAATCGGAAAGCGGTTGAACACTGATTAGTGGTATCCCGAAACGCACTCGACCTTCACGAAAATTTAATAACGCATTTCCACCTGTGGGTGGATGTTTATACCTGAGTGAACGATTAAAATAAATCGAAGCAAAGATGGGCGGAAGAGTTGCTGCTGTAATTATAAAATGTTCCCTTGCAGCAAAAAAAAGCGAACCAATAGATAAAACTGCCCCAAGAGCGCTGCCGAGTAAGGCCCTGCTAAATGATCCTTGTACATTCCCTGAATTTCCAACAAGATACACACCGAGAGCGCTGCCGAGCGCTGAACCTGCATGATAACCTATCATTACTTGGAATATACCCTCAGGCTCATAAGGGTCAAATCCTTCACCTCCAATAGATGCTGCAATATATACACCTGCAATACCGAAAGCTACACCTCCGGCTATTCCTAAAACAATTTCACCGGCAATTTTACGGCTGCTCAAACGAGGTCTCTCCATGCGCTGCACCTGGTTTGGTAACCTGGACTCGCTTAACAGATGACCGGCGCTTAACAGCCCATTGTAATTATAATTCTCAAAATTATCGAATGACGTGGAATTTTCTTTTAAAGGCCACGAATACAGCGGCATTTTGTTTTCATAATTGAACACACTACCTTTAAAACAGTAAAGATCGTTTGTTTTGGTAAAACTGACTCCACATTTGCCGGTAAACCCGTCGGGATAGACATTCATACTAAACACGAATGCTATCACGATTACCAAACAAATGACACTAAACCTTTTCATTTTAAAACCTCCTTTTAATTTATTTCATAATTTCATGTATCGGTTCACTGGAAATTGGATATTTCCAATGCTCCCCCTATCAACAAAACTAAGGTGGCACCCATTTATAAAGCATTATAACTTTCTCCGGGATACTCTTAGCAATTTTGTTTCCAATACCGGTTAAATTCCAACAATCAAGTTATATCAGCCATATAAGGAGATTTTGAATGATTGTAATATTGATTTTTTTTATAAACAGTTTATAAACACTATAAATTGAGTTTATAAACTTACTTCCTGGGACATTCTTTATCAAAAGTCAAAAATTTTGTTTTTTCGAGAGAATTTTCTTAAATGAGAAGAGCGTTTCGGATGTTTCATAGGCTGCGGATGCCATCCGTAAAAAAAAGGGGCAGCCAAAAGGCTGCCCCTTTCGATTTTCCTTTTCGCCGCCTGCCACAACAACGAAAAAGATGAATAAATAGTGTTTTTTCAAGACTAAGCTTGAAAAAACAGCCATCTGGCGGTGGGAACCCGAAATATGTACAACATGTTGTTCATTACCGCCATGTAATGGCATATATAGAGAAGGTTTTTAAAAGAGCATCGACCAGGTTAACACTACATGACGCTTCGGCGCGGGACGGAAGAAACTGGCATTGGAGAATTCGGAATAGAGAGTGTTGGTCAGGTTGCCGACGATGATGCCGAGGCGCATGGGAAAGTTACTGTTTTTGAAAAGGTTGATTCCCCCACTAAGAGAATGAACCGAAAAACCGGGTATGGTTTCACCGATGGGATTATCTCCCAATTGCACGTCCTTCTGCTCGCCGTTGACGCGCAGGTCATATGACATCCAAAAAAGCTGCCCGGGAAAATCATAGCGGATATTGAGATTAAATTTAGAAGAGAAAGTGTCTACATAAGGAGTTTCGGGATTGGCCAGGTCTTTGGAGTCGATTTTAGTGTAATTTCCGCTTAAGGTAACACCGAAGTTGAAGTAAAATTTACCTAATATTTCATAACCCTGCATACGCAGTTTGTCTACATTAATATCCCGGTATTCGGGGAGACCGTTGATGGTTCCGCCGGTGGCCGCCACCCTTATGCCGTCGTAAACGACGTTGTTAAAATAAGAGGATTCTAAGTAGATGCTTTTCCAGCGGTATTTGAAGCCTATATCGAAATTCAGGCTGGTTTCGGCTTTGAGGCCGGGATTCCTGACCTGGAAACCGCTGCCTTCGGGCGTGGGACCATTAAAAAAGCGTTCGATCAAATTAGGCGACCTGAAACCGCGGCCTACAGACAAAACCAGTTTCAACTTGTCGCTGACACCGAAAATCAGGTTGGCAGCTCCGACTACGGTCTGATCGGTGCTGTCTGTCAGGGGCATACCTTCCAGCCCGGGAGTATCTTTTGTTTTTGCGTTGACGTTCTGGTAGCGCACACCCAGTATTAAAGAAGTCCTGGAAAAGAGGGAGATGTCATCCTGGAAAAATGCACCCATGCTGCGGTAGGCCGCATGGGGAACCAGCGGGGTGGTGTCTGTATTTGTAACCGGGGGGCCGAAACCCACGACCTGGTTGGTATTGTTATCGGTATTTTCGGTGCTGTCGCGGAAAAAATCAAAACCGTAACTAAAGAGATGGTTTTTGATGCCTTTGTTAAACTCAAAGCGGAAGCCTATGGTCTGCACATCGGTGTAGTTTTCGGAACCGATGTTGATCCCCGCGTCAGGCATACCGGGAATACCGAAAGGCACGAATATATTCATGTTCAGTTCCCGCCTGTTAGTTGTGCTGTAAGCGGTGAAACTAAAATGGTCGGCCAGGACAAAATCCAGTTCTTTGTCCTGGTATTTGAAGGTGTACTTTTGCACCTCCTGCATGGGATAGCGGATGCGGATGCGGGCCGAACCGGGATTATATAGATCGGGTTCTACAAAACCGAAACCGGCGTCGTTCGCATGGTAATATTCATATTTAAAAGTTAAGTGATTTTGCTTTGTAAAATTATAATTCAACATCAGGTTAAGGCCGCCGTCTTTTACGCCGGTATCGGTTACTTCGACGTCCTGAGCCAGGTCGATCTCGCCGAAAGTCCCGGAAGGGGCCATGTAATCAAAGGCTTTACGGTAATTTCCACTCAAAGAAAAAACGAATTTGCCGAGATGGCCGTTGACATTAGCCATGGTTTTGTTCTGGCTGTCGGAAGAACTGTAGCGATAGCCTAAACTGCCGTGTACCGCGGCGCCTTCGAGGTCGTAATCCGGGAATTTAGTGATGATGTTGACCACACCGCCGATGGCATCGGAACCGTAAAGCACCGAAGCAGGACCACGCACGATTTCTATCCGCTCTACCGCGGAGACGTCCACTAAAGCGGGAATTTCGCCGAAATTCTGCTGCCGGCGTGAATTATTCATGCGGATGCCGTCTTCAAGCAAAAGGATGCGCTGCCCGCGGAAACCACGTATTACCGGGCGGCTCTGGTTTGCGCCTACGCCGTTAACATCGACTCCCGGCAGTTCGGGTAAAAGATCGGTGATATTGTTAGGGGCTTTTTCCAAGATTTTCTGTTGATTCACAATGCTTACCGGTTTAGGAATCTCGAAAGTATCTTTCTTGGTCAAGGTGGCGGTAACTGTCATCTCATAATGCATGGAAACAGGTTCGTCTTTTTTGTCTTTCTTTGCTGCCTCTTTTTTCTTTTGAGTTTCCTTTTTCTTGGCGGTGTCTTCCTGTGCCGCGGGCTGCTCTTCAGCCGCCGCCAAAACAGCCAGGCTCATGCCGAAGACTAAAATCGTTATAAGTACAATTAGAAAAATCGAAATTCGTTTCATTTTCATATATAACCTCATATACCATTACATGGCGGTAATTAACAACATGTTTTACACATTTCAAATTCCCACCGTCAGGTGGTTTTTTTTTAAGCTTAGTCTTGAAAAAAAAATATCCTCTTTAGATAGTTTCAAGATACCTATTTTAGTCATATATGGATAGGATGCAAGTTTTTATGACACAACCATGACAAAGCCCGCGGCGCGGGCGCCCTCTTAGCCGCTTCGCGGCAGTAAACAAAAAAGCCGAAAATCCTAAATCCACACCAGGAAACAAATTACAAACTGCAAATTACAAACTGCAAATTACAAATATAGATTAGGATTTATTCAAATATTCGAGCTTATTAATCATATAAATAAAAAGTACCATAGAGTCGCAAAATTTTGCGTCTCTACTGTCCTGGTGAGAAATGCGGACTAAAGTCGGATTAAGAAAGATACAAGGATGTCTAAAGAGTTCTTACGAAATTGTCCAGCAAGCGGACGTACTCGTGGGCGTTGACCGGGAAAATATCGTTATGATCTCCCTGCTCGAAAATTTTTAAGGTTTTAGATTCCTCGGCTGCGCCCGCCCACTGGTATAGTTTTTGGCCGTGGGCAAAATGAACCAGGCTGTCATGTTTTGCGTGCATAACGAGTACAGAGCCTTTATATTTTTGTAGTTTGTTTTTCGTATTGAAGTGCTTTTCCACTTCGATTTGCAATGCGTCGATGGTCAGGTTAAGTTCTTCCGGGCTCACCCGCAGCAGTAGCCGTTCAAACACATCGGCAATGCCGCTCTCTAAAATCAGTCCGCCGGCATTGGGAAAAAGAGAAGCCCCATGCACGGCATAGATCGAACCTACGGATCTGCCGAAAAAAATCAACTTTTCCGGCGGCAGCCCGAGGGTATTTATCATGGTTTCCACATCAGCCAACATGCTTACCAGCCCCGGGTCCCCGGTAGACATGCCGTAACCGCGGTATTCCGCCAGGAAACTATTGCAGCCTAAGCGATCGAATAGGGGCACAAAAAATTCGATATAGTCGGCCACCACCTCGCCGTTGCCGTGAAAAAAAACGATAGTTTTGGCGTCCGGGTTTATTTGCCGGTAATAGCAGGCCAGTTGTGCTTCGCCGCAGTCCACCCGGAAGGGATTTTCAAACTGTTCTGGGCGCGGAAAAAAGTAACGGGATGAAACGATCCGGTGATCGATAATCGATTTGTTCATTTTAGCTCCTTCAGGAGCTTATTTTACCACAGCGCAGCCATACGTTCAATAAAACTCCACCTATATTTCCCCGGCAGCAGCCGGATGCCGGTCGCAAGCGACCGCTTGGGCTTCAAATCGACCGAGTTTCCTCAAATAAACCGGCTGATCTTCTACCAATCAAAATATCCGGTAAAAAAAAGGTAAAAAAAAGGGGACAGGCTAAATTTTCTCCCACATCGAAAAAGTCATAAAGTCATGCACCGTGCACCTTAAAGAAACTCAATTATTTCCTTTTTAAAATCTTCCAGTATTTTCGCCATTTCGCTGCAAAGTATTTTGATTCTATCCCATTTTAGCTCGAAGCCATAAATGTGCCTAAACAGATGGCGAAAGCGGAGGAATTCATGTAATTTCGCTGTCAAACTTTCCGAGATGATTCTTTCCCTGATGTTTTCGATATTTTTCCCCATCCGGAACAATAATTCGGTGTGCCAATTATAACCATCAGGAAGATTTTTATCTACTATCAATGCGATCCGTTCAAAAATTCTTTCTATGCCACAATAAAAATCGTGTAAAATACTTCCCGCTGCTCTTACTTCTACAAAGTTTTTTTTCTCTTCCGGTTCCGCTAAAAGGCAATCCATCTCTTTAACCAGTTTTTCCAGGTTGGCAATTTCTAATTTTGCTATATCTTTTAATTCTTTATTATTAACCATAAATGAGTTGACCTTCTGCCACGGCTTTTTCTTTCATGGAATCGAAAGCATCTTCATAAGGAATCAAGTTGATTTCTACTCCCGGTGGGAGGATGTTGTATAGTTCGGTTAATGCTTTGATATACAGTTCCGGGGGCAGACCTTCTATCACTAAGTCGATATCGGATCTTTCATGAAAAACACCCTTAACCAACGAGCCTATAAGAATGGCCCGATTCACTTTATATTTGTCGATCAGGAATACGGCACATTCCTTAGCCATGCGGGTATACAACTCTTTTCTTTGGGCGTCGGCCTTTTTTTTCGAATCTAAATCTTTTTCAATCATCGTTAATTCTCGCTTTATTCTTACTGTCTTATTATAGTATCTTTTGTGGATTTTATCAACCTCAGGCAAAAAGGAAGAAAAGGTTACCTAATCGGAAAGTTTTGCCACTTTCCGGCAAAATATTTTTTTGCAAGACTGGAAAGGGTTTATTATAGAGCATTTACAGGCCCAAAAAATATTTTCAACTTTTAGCTTTTTGGTTCCGGCTTGTCCGGGTTGTGGACAGGCGAAAAATCCCTCCGTCCCGAAATTCCCACAAAGCCACCCATCTTCCTCAGCCCATGCCCAAAGAACTGTCATGAAATAGGTACGCAAAGCGCCCATTTTGTGATATAATGAGTTTTTAAATTCTGAGCAGGAGTTCAGAGGAGTACAGCATGAACAAAAAAGGCGTACTAATTACTATTATAGTATTATTGATAAACATTATATTATATAGCGAAGTTAGGAGCTATGAAGAGAAAACGAAAAACCGGGTAACTACACATAATTTTGTTATCTCGACATCTCCTTCGGGCTATTCCATCAGCCTCAGTTCCGAAAACAAACAGGAGAACACACACACCGATCAAAAATTTGAACTCGATACAAACCTGTCCGCTTTCTCCTGGCAGTACGAAAACTCCGAAGAAAAAACAAAAGTTACGGCCCGCAGGGAAGCGAATAATATTTTCTTAGACGGCATCCACAAGGGAAAACAAATAAAGAAAACCTATAAAATAAACGATTTATCCTGGAACCAGTCGTTCAACATCGGGCTGGAAAAATTTGCCCTATCAAAAGAAAAAAAATTGAAATTCTGGGCCATCGGCACTTCCGGTTCCGGGGATATGAAGATTACAAAATTCTCCGTCAAGAAGAAGAAAGCCGAGACCATCAAGATAGACGATAAAAACGTTGAAGCCGTGCATGTGGAGATATCTTTGTCCGGCCTGCTTTCGCTATTTTGGACCGGCCATTATTGGTACCACAGTGTGGATGGGAAGTTTTTGCGTTACCGGGGAAAAAATAAGCCCGGCGCATCTATTACCGTCATGGAACTTATAAATGTTACGGATACTGAGTGAACGGACGCCGTCCGCTTTATGCAACAGAAGTTTTTTCAAAATTATAATTTTTGCTGTTGCAACCAAGAACGAAATGTGATATAATTGGTTATATTTTAGGAGAATAAAAAATGAAAAAGTTATTAACGATTTTAACATTAGTTTTCGTGTTCACCTCTCTTGCTTCCGCCGGTATCGAATGGACCAGCAAGATCATCACCGAGGGAAAAAAGAAAGGTCAAAACAACCGAGTTATCGCCCACATTTATGCCCAGGGTGGCGATCTCAAGCAGGTATTCGATGAGGTTTCCAATGCGAATCCCTTTTATACGCAGCAGGGTTACTGGTTATTCAAGTCCAAAGAAGATAATATCTATGTCGTAGACGATGTGGAAAAATCCTATATGGAACTGAATTTAGATTCATTACTGCAATTAACGGGCTTTTTGGGACAATTGGTCAAGATCCGGATTCTCGATCATTCGATAGACAGCGAGATGCTCGGTAAAGAACAAATCGCCGGTTATACCTGCAATCACATGAAAATCACCACAGACTACACCATGAAAATGAAGATCCTTATCATTAAAAAGACTATAAAAGTCCATGAAGTCAAAGAGATCTGGGCAGTGCCGAATTTCAAAGGTTTAAAGGAAATCAACGACTCCTTCTTAAAAAAAGACTATAAAACAGGTATCGCGGACTTAGATCAGCTCATTAAAGAGCAGCAGGAGCAGCAGCAAAAAATCGGCTTTCCTTTAAAAATAGAAACCCATACCCTGCAGTTGAGTAAAAAGAAAAGCAAAGTCATTAGCGAAACCAGCACCACTATGGAAGTGACCGGCATCAAATTTAAGAATTTCCCCAAATCTTTTTTCGAAGTGCCCGCAGATTACCAGCGCATAGAACCGGCTAAGAAGAAAAAGTTCGGCGTGTTTTAGCCGCTTCGCAGCAGGGGCCAACGATGGCCGTTTATTGTGCAGCAAAACGTATCGCTCATAAGAAGTTTTGTTCAAACTTTTT
>JAGLSW010000502.1 GCA_023135565.1 Candidatus Aminicenantota bacterium
GTTACTTTATCTGAGCGCTATAGGTAAGCTCACAACAGTCTTTTTATGTAATCATCGAATTTAACTTTTGTATTCCCCGAAACTTTCCCTTTTCCTTTATAAGTCTTCTGGAAGCTTAAGTAGGTGGATAGAAATTCTGTAAAAATCATCACTTTCCAGTTTTCGAGGTCTTTTATTTTAGATATAATTGTCTCTGCTGTTTCATTTGATTTAAACTCGTCATCTACGAATTTGATATTATCATTGATAGCAGCTTCAAGTGCAGGGACAGATTGTACGAATCTCTGATCTCTTAGTAGACTAAGGATTTGTAAAAGAAATTCAAGCTCATTTTTATCGAACACCCCTTTAAACGAATCGAGAGCAATTTCTCTTAGGTGTGGGTAAATCTCCGCTGCTCTTGCCGCTCCAAAATTTCTTGTGCGGAATTTTTTTGTATCTGTGTAATATTTCTCAGCTATCGGATCAAATATTGACACATCGATTTTTACTCTAATCATGTTTGACTCCTTTAGAAATATTTTATAGCAATTCTCTTGCCAATTCGTATGTATCCCCGAATTCGAGAAAGATCTTATATAGTGAAGGTTTTCAGGATTCTTTGATAAGTTGGTTTTTATACAGTTGACAAAAAATTGTCATTTTTTTGACAAAATTTGGCACCCGGGAAACCTTTCGCACTTGATACTTTTTTCACGAGTAACCCGCAACCCGGTGCAATAAGTCCCATCATTCCGGGTAAGTGATTTCGACAGGGCGGTTTCCTTATTTTCCAAAATGGCGGGGAAGGGTGAAAGAACTAAACTGCTTCCTAATCCTCAATTCCATATTTCTGCTTCTGCTCTTCGGTTAACTTTTCCAGATTTCCTCTTTTCAAGAAATCCTCTAATGAAATCTGACAAACCTTCCATAACCGGGCGGTGTTATCCTCCGATCCAGTAAGAATGTTTTTGCCATCCGGGGAAAAGGCCACGGAAGTGACGCTATATTTATGCCCTTTGAACTCCTGTATCGCATTTCCCAGCAGATCCCATAAGAGGGCGGTTTTATCTTTTGAGCCGGTGAGAATGTTTTTGCCATCCGGGGAAAAGGCCACGGAAGTGACAGATGATTTATGCCCTTTGAACTTCTGCAGCGTGTCTCCCCACAGGTTCCATAAGCGGGCGGTTTTATCTTTTGAGCTGGTGAGAATGGTTTTGCCGTCCGGGGAAAAGGCCACGAAAGTGACGCTATATTTATGCCCTTTGAACACCTGTACAGTGTTTCCCCGCAAATTCCATAACCGGGCGGTGGAATCGTCTGAACCAGTGAGAATGTTTTTGCCATCCGGGGAAAAGGCCACGGACGTGATATAACCAGTATAAGTATACCCTTTGAATTTCTGCAGCGTCTTTCTCCGCAGGTCCCATAAGCGGGCGGTGCCATCCGTTGAGCCGGTGAGAATGGTTTTGCCATCCGGGGCAAAGGCCACGGAAGTGACGCCATATCTATGCCCTTTGAACTTCCGGACCAAGTTTCCCTGCATGTCCCATAACCGGGCGGTGGAATCGTCTGAACCTGTGAGAATGGTGTTGCCATCGGGGGAAAAGGCCACGGAAGTGATGCTAAATTTATGCCCTTTGAACTTCCGGACCAGGTTTCCCTGTATGTCCCATATCCGGGCGGTATGATCCCATGAGCCGCCAGTGAGAATGTTTTTGCCAGTCGGGGAAAAGGCCACGGAAGTGACAGATGATTTATGCCCTTTGAACTCCTGTATCGCATTTCCCTGCAGATCCCATAAGCGGGCGGTTTTATCTTTTGAGCCGGTGAGAATGGTTTTGCCATCCGGGGCGAAGGCCACGGAAGTGACAGATGATTTTTCCCCTTTGAACTCCTGTACCATATTGCCCTGTAGGTCCCATAATAGAGTGGCATTTTTTTCAGAATTAATCATAACCATAGGGAAACTCCATTCTAATCCAGTTAGAATGGTTTTTCCGTCCGGGGAAAAGGCCACGGACGTGATATAACCAGTATAAGTATGCCCTTCGAACTTCTGCAGCGTCTTTCCCCGCATGTCCCATAACCGGGCGGTATTATCTTTTGAGCCGGTGAGAATGG
>JAGLSW010000503.1 GCA_023135565.1 Candidatus Aminicenantota bacterium
TCTTGACAAAGGGGTCCACTTTAAATCTATCCTCGAATTCTGCCGTAGTAGAAAAACCTAACCTATCTGACAAGGCTTCGATCTCTATATCCGGGTCTTGGTCAAGATGGAATAAAACCCGCCATAGCTTCTCCCGCTCTACGAAACTGCGAAAGGTTCTCTTTTGATCTAACAAGAATTTTATATAAAAATGGGCTATAACAGCGCCTGCTGCCCCGGCAGCATCTTTTAACTTGAGACTGCTTAACTCTTCATCACCCCGGCTCAATATGAAATGAACCGCTCGTTCGATTATGTTCCCGTTTCTCATCCTTTACCTCTATAATACTTGTGGGGGAAGCCAAAAAATCCCATTTTCAGACATATAAGCTTTATCTTTATAGGCTTCCCAAAATCCCTCTTTTGCGGCTTCTAAACTGGGGAATTCTTTCTTCATCAGCAGTACATCTGCTTTATATGTGACCAGGAAAAACTTGTCGGCCTCATCATAATAGACGATACAGGCAAAACTCACATTAAAAAAAACCGGGTTAAACAGCCTGATTATATTAACTCTATCTTTCATCGTTGCGCCTCTCAAAGCGGTGGCCGGGCAAAGCAGGGGGGGGGAGATTGTGTCCGGGCGGATAGATGACTATCCTTATTTGTATGTCTTATCATATTTTGCCCTTTTTTCGCTGCTGCCATCGGCTCAACCAATAGGCTAAGGCGGCGATCTTATTGGCATAAAAAAATGAAACCTCAAAACCAGTCGCCTGCCGGTTATTCAGCGGAGGCAGGTGGTTTTCGCCCCGGCTGGGGAAAACCGGGAGAAGCGCCAGTACTTGATCTAAATTGCTTCGGAACACACTGTCTTCGCCGCTGCATAAAAAATCCATATCCACGCCGAAAGGTATAAATTTCTCGATGTCTTTCAAGGGCATTGACCGTTTGCCTTCTTTATAGGATTCCAGCCTTTTGGCCGGGATGCCTATCCGGTCTATAAAGTCTTGATAGCTCATCTGATCTTTTCTTAATATACTTTTAATGATGGTGTTTAGCCTCCTGCCTGCCTTCTTTTTTAGTTTCGCTTCATTCACTGTTTACTCCGTTTAGCCCTCCGGGTACAATACTAAAGCTCCCGGCTGCCCCTGAATTTGCCGACAACTTTGCCTCCGGCGGGGGGGCGGCGGCCCACCACGTGGGCGGGGTATAAACCAGCCTATTAGCCTCCGGCGGCCCTGCCGGGAGCCAAACTTTTAAAAAAGTTTGAACAAAACTTCTTATGAGTTTAGAAGCAGAAGCGCTCACCCGCTGCCCCCTGCCGCGAAGCGGCTTAACGCCTCCCCGTGCGCACGGGGCAAAACTTTTTATGAATTTAGAAGCCAAAACGCTCACCCGCTGCCTCTTGC
>JAGLSW010000504.1 GCA_023135565.1 Candidatus Aminicenantota bacterium
CTTTTGAAAAAGTTTGATCAAAACTTCTTATTATTGAGAATCAAAGGCGCTCACCCGCTGCCCCTGCGGCGAAGCCGCTTATAGGTTGGGGACGCCTTCCCCCGCACCCCTGCGGGCGAAACGCTTCAACAGCGCGGGATAAATAATAGAAGTTAATACGGCTGCCAACAAAACCGAAGCTGCCTGCTCCCGGGATATAATTCCATGCTCCAGGCCGAAGGTGGCAATGACGACCAATAGAGTAAGCGCAAAAGAAGTAGAAAGCGGCACTAACAGGATTTCCACTAAACTAAAACGGGAAAAGAATAATACCATGGAAGCCAATAGCCTGACAAAAAAAATGACAAACGAGATCACTAATGCCTGCAGCAGCACATTAATATCCAGCAAATTGTTGATGTCGAAACGCAGCCCCACTTCGATAAAAAAAACCGGGATCAAAAAACCGTAAGCAAATCCACCTATCCTCTCCCGGATGTGTTCCCGCTCCTTAAAAATAAGGCCGTATGCCATACCGGCGAGAAAAGCGCCTACGATCAACTCCATATCCAAAAGAGCGGCCAGGGATACAAATACGAATAGGTTTACAAAATTAGCCCGGATGCCGCTTTCCATGGGATCGCCGGTTTTTAAAAAAGGACGCACCAATCCGGGGAACCACCACATCAACAAACGGAACAATTTATAAAGCACATAAGCGATCAGGATAAATGCGGCAAACTGCCCTAAGTGAATAAGCGATTCTAAAGAAAAACCGGATTGATAATAAAGGATAAATAAGGTCAGGGAAAAAAGACTCACTACTTCCCCGATACTGCCGATGATAAGCAATTTCTGCCCCGTATCGCTGCCGCTGAGCCCGGTCTCCCGCAAAACCGGGAACAAAAGACCTACCGCGGTGGTCAGGTATATCAACGCATAGATGGGCGGCTGCCGGTAAAAAATCGCCGCCCCGAAAGAAAAAACCACTACCAGCGCCACCACCGCAATATAAAGATAAAGCTCTCTTTTAGGCGTGATTTTGATTTTTTCAAAATCTATCTCCAAACCGGCCAGGTACATCAACAAAATGAAACCGAATTCACCCAAAAACTTAATGATAGAGGTCTTATGAAAAGCCTCTTTGAAAAATAATCCCAGGAATAAACCGAAAAGAATTTCCCCTACCGCCGAAGGCAAATGCAGGCGGCGGCTCAAAAAAGGCATCAGGAAAGCCCCGATGCAGATCGAAAGCATCAATAAGGCTTCCAGTTCAGTCATTGGGAAAGGCCTCCGGGATGACCAGCGTGGAAAGCCGGCTCTTTTTAGCCACCAGGTAAGAAACACTGGGTTTGAAAATGGAGAGCCTAACCCGGGCCCGGGTCGCCACTACCAGCAGGTGATTCCTCAAAGGTTCCAGGAAGCGGAGCGTTTTCAGCACCGGGTTGCCTTCTAAGGTATCGTAGGGAATCTTTCTTTTATAAATCCCTTCAAAATCGGAAACCGTCTGCCGGCATAACTGGAGTTCATTGTCTTCCTGCCTGCCCCGCATCTCTTTAGGCATGGTCACATAAACCACCCGGTAAGGTATGTCCAGCAGCTTCGATACCTCGATGCCGGTTTCTAAAGTGCGTACCGGGTCGGGGCCGTTGAGCAGCACCACCACCCCTTCATAAGGGAAACTGAGCCGGGACAGGAGAAAAGGTTTTTGCGATTTTTTGAAAGTTTCCCGGACGCGGTAACCTTTCAGCCAGCCCTTATCCATCGGCACCACCAGCAGCCCCGTATCCAATGAAAGCATAAAAATCTCTTTAAAAAGACCGATGGCCTGCCCCATGTAGAAAGCTTTTACGTCGCTTTTGATTTTCTCGGAACAAGTATGGGATAGTTTTTTCTTAAAAGGGATAAAGTGGATGCGCCGCGCTTTAAAATATTCCAGCCAGTATAGGGCCTCATCCATATTGCAGTCGAAATCGTCGTGCAGGGGTAGAACGATCTCGCTGCCGTACTGCCGCGGGAATTCGGGCAAACCTTTCAGCAGGGTGGCGGTGACATTTTCCAGTACGCGAGGGTCGCCCACCAACACCACCCGGTCGCCCACTTTCAAAACCGAATTGCCGTCGGGCAAGATCATTTCGCCTTTACGGTAGATTGCGGAAATATGCCAGCGCACCGGGCACAGGGTTTTTAGTTTGCGGCCTACTAAGTGCGACCGGGCTTTGATTTCCACCTCGATCAATTCGCCCCGGCCCAGGCCCAAGTTCACAGCCAGGGCCGCTCCTTTTTCCATAATTTTGCGCACTGACTGGATGCCCGGCCCTAAGGCATTGACCATGGTGACATTATAGGGTTCGAATCGTTTCTCGTCTATCTCGCCGTAGGTCAAAATGATAAAAGGCGCGTCTAATTTGAATTTTTCGCGGGCGATGCGGCAGGTTTCCGCGTTCACTTCCTCGTCTTTGATGGTAGAAATGATATATTTGATCCCGTCGAGGCCGAGTTTTTTCCAGGTCACCAAACTCCCGGCGGCTCCGCTGAGGAATGTCGCGGCGGGAAATTCTTCTTTAAATTGGGCGATGCGTTTTTCGTTCATATCCACGGCCGTGATATGCCAGGCCGGGGCCAGGTTGTTCAGCAGTTCCCTGCCGAAGCAGCCCAAGCCGAAAACCAGTATTTCCTGTTTTCCTTCGATCATGGTTAGCTCCCATAAAAAGCAAAAGAGAGTATATCATAAATGGGTTTTTTTTGCCACGAAATTACTAAGACTATTTTTTACCACGAAGCGCACGAAGGGCACGAAGAAAAAAGGGGTTGTGTTTGTTGTGTCAAGTCGTCTTGAAGGCCGGTCGAGACGGCTTGAAGGCTGGTCGAGTCGTCTTGAAGGCCGGTCAAGTCTACTTGACGCCCGGTCGAGCCTACTTGACGCCCGGGAAGGCGTCTTTTCGCCTTTCCTCGGACAAATCTAAACCGGCTATAAATGAGTGTACTATTGCTGATGCTATTTGGCCCGGGCTAACACTGATCCCATCCTTTTTTTTGTAATATTCCGCGATTGATTGAAGTTTGTTCCAATCGCCTTCAAGCAGCGGTATTTTATTGCGAATTTTGGAAGCTCCCTCTAACCTGGGACGTCCCCCGGATGAGGTTAGTTTCTCTATTAGAAATTGGCGCAATTGAAATAACGAAACAGGAGCCTTTTTGGTATCTATTTTAATGCCGATTTTTTTTGCTCCCAGGGCTTGTTGGATAAGTTCATCGTTGATTTTTTTTTGTGTCGTGCTTATATCTTTAATTAATTTTGTCATTTTACTGTATCTCTATATTATATAATACTTTTGGGGTCAAAAGTCAACAAAAAAAATATTTTTTTCCTATATAAGAAAAAAAGGGTATTTTACTTCTTCTAACAGGGGGGCTTTGCCTGACCGGAGATGCTTTCAAAGATGGCGTACAATTCCGGGGGGACTTTTGTTTTATAGTCCAGGTAATCCTCATCGTCGATATAGGCCAGCAGCATCTCTAAATAGGCGATAACGCCGTCCATTTGAGGTTCGCCCTCCATATCGGCTGAAAGCATCTGGATTCTGGCCACAGCGTCTAATTTTTCTTCCATGCTTTTGTCTTTTGCCCGGACAGCATCCGCTGTGACTGCCTCTATAAATTCGGTAAATTCTTCTTCCTCTGTCCTTTCGTCTATATCGAAATGGTCAGCCGGGATATCGAACTCTGCTAAGATGGCTGCAAATTGCGGGGCCGGGATTTTTTCTTTTATGGTTAGAATATCTTCTTTTGCAAGGTTTACATTGGGTGACTCTATTTGAGCATAGCTCAAAAAGGCTTTTATAAGATATCGTAGCGCCTGGGGGTAATTCTCTTTTTCGAGATGGAGCTTGCCCATTTGTCCAAAGCTCAACCCCATACCGGGAATATCCCCGATCTTCTCTTTTATTTCCAGGGACTTTTCATAGTGCTCTAAGGCCGACGCAGAATCGTCTTTATCGTGATATAACCTCGCAATCTGATGTAAGGTAGATGATACTCCTCTAATATCCCTGATTCGTTCTTTTATTTCCATCGACTTTTCATAATGCTTCAAGGCTGATTCATAATCGCCGCTTTCTTGATATAACATACCAATATTATGTAAGCTATATGAATTAAGTTTAATATCACCTATCTCTTCTGAAATTTCCCTCGATTTTCTATACTGCTTTAAAGCACCTTCATCGTCACCATTAAAGTAATATACCATTCCAATCATAAGCAAAGTCTCCGCAACCCCTTTATTGTCCCCAATCTTCTCTTTTATCTCCAACGACTTTTCATAATGTCTTAAAGCTGCATCATAGTCGCCTCTAATTTGATATATCATACCGATCTCATGTAAACTTAATGATAACCCTGCAATATCTCCGGACTGCTCTGAAATCTCCTTAAATTTTTCATAATGACATAAGGCATCGTTATATTTCCCCTTATGCTTATATATAATTCCTATTTGATGTTGACTTTTTGAAATTCTTTTACTGTCCCCGATCTGCTCTGTGATCTTCATAGATTTTTCATAATACTTTAAAGCGGTATCGTAATTACTCTGTAGGTGATATAACGTCCCGATATTATGAAAACTATCTGCAATCCCTTCAATATCATTGATTCTCTCTCTTATTTCAAGGGATCTGTTATAATGTATTAATGCCTCATGGTATTCTCCTTTTTGTTGATGTATAATTCCGATCTGATGCATACAACCCGCAATATCTTTCTCATTACGCATGATTTCTGATAATGAAAGGGCTTGTTCGTAATAGTATAATGCAGCATCATAATCAGAAAAATTAACAAATAAATTCCCCTTAATGAGACAAACAATAGAACGGTTTTTCTCACTGATTTTTTCCACTGGAAGCTCAGTTAGCAATTCAAGAGATAACTGGGGATAACCGATTAGGGTTAGATGATCTTCTAGGGCAAAGGTCACCTGCGCTGCCCGGTCCCACTCCCCGGCCTGGAGCAAATGCCAGCGGGCTTCTATCCAATCTGCGACATAACGCTTGCCTTCATCGTTTTCTAAGCTCTCGAAATATTCGGCGGCACGCAGATGGGCCTGATCCCGGGTTTCGTCAGATTGCCTTTGCAGCACAAAATGGGCGGACAAACGATGCACATAATATAGAGCGGCTTCCCTGTCATACTCGACCAAAGACATCTCTTCCAATTTCATACGATCAGGCGGCTTGATCTTCACAGCGTGCGCTTCTACCGCTTCTTTGCCCACGGGGTAACGGTACAGCGACAGCACAGCCAACAAACGCCGACAGGGTTCGTCCAGGTAAGCGGTCAGTTTCCCTAAAAAAAGCGGGGTGAAATCATCATCTGTACTTTTTTTATTAATAATACGTCCGGTTAACTCGGGGATCAGGTCTTTCAATTCCACCCAGCTAAACTTCCGCCCGCCGAACTCCCGCTCCGCGATGCGGTCCAATAACTCCAAGGCCCGCGGATTGCCGCCGATCTCCCGTATCAGTAGACTTGCGGATTTCCCGTCTAAGCGCTTTAATGCCTTGTGATTCAGCAGCAGCTTCCTGCATTCTACTTGCGAAAATTCAGGCACGTCGATGGCTTCAAATCCGGGTATCTTATAACGAGTAGAAAAAAGCATCAGGCTCTTCTTGTTTTTCAAATAGTCCCGCAGACTCCATAAAAATTCCTTTAACCGCTTTTTGATGAATTCACCCCCAGGCAGTTCCTGGTTCTCCTCGAAATTATCGAATATCAGCGCCACTTTTTCCACGAACAAAAATTTCTCCAAAAACCAGGTGAGCTTCTGTTCGATTTCCACACCGGGGTCGGCGTATATTTCTTCTGCATGAGGCACGCCCATCTCTGCGGCTTTTTGGGAAATGGCCAGCAGGATGCTTTCGGGTTTGGTTTCACCGGGGATAACGATGAATTCATACCCTCCGCGGCGCAGACCGGCTGCGGCACGGGTGGTAATAGTAGACTTGCCGATGCCCCCCGGCCCTTTTAACACTACTGCCGCCGCCCCTTCCTCCGCCTGCCGGTAGACCTTCCGTAAAACATTTCGCCTGCCGATAAAGCCGCGCTCTAAATAATTTGCGTTTAAAAATTGATGGCTGCCGGGCCTTTCGGGCGCGTCGATAACAAAACCGGAAAAACCGGCCATGGAGAGCGTCTCTTTGCTCGACAGCAGTTGGGGAATTTGCTCTTCGCCGACCCGGTCCCAGTTGGGCATGTCCCGCAGCCGTATCCTCTCCCCGGCTGCCACGGCCTCACGGCCAGCTTTGAACGCTTCCAGCACATTTTTCTTCTCCTGCAAAGCGGAAAAAAAGCCCAGGTTAAAGTCCATGGCGGCATCATGGCTGATGGCTTCTTTCATGCCGATTACGGCTGCCACACCCGCTTCTTGCAGGGCCCGGGCAGCGGGCATCAGGTGCAGTTCTTTGCGGGCCGAATGACAGGAGGAGAGAATCACTAAAGACACCTCGATCTGCTGCTCTTCTTTTAGGCGCAGCAGCAGGGCGGCCAGTTCTTCGCCGCTCACCTCTACTGCCCTACCCTGCTCATCTTCGAAAGAAAGCACTCCTTTGCCCTCTTTGTCGATAGCGCCGTGGGCGGTAATTTGCAGGATGTCGTGATGTCCCTCGATGAGGTGGTCTTCGATCTCGGCCATGGTGCTTTTCACCGGGTCGGGCATGTCGAGAAAAATATCTTCGCGGTCGAAATCCTTGAAGGCTTTTAAAAGCGTATCCTGTTCCTGTTCATACAAAACGGGGTTTGCTTCTTTGGGGCTGGCGGTCATAGAGAGGATTTTTATTTGTTTCAAGCCGTAATCGACCCTGATTTTTTTCTTGATGGCTTTATAAACCACTTCATAAGCGGTTTGCCGGTGGCTTTCCATAGATAGGGCATTCATGTCGCTTAAAGTACCCAATAATTTATCTATATTATTCCTGATATCTTTATAGAAATTTAGGTCTTCGAAAATCTTCTCGATTTTCGTTTGACTGCCCGCTTTTATCTTTTCGTCTAAATCCGCGATTCTTTTTTCCCAGTATTGTATATACTCCAACCGCTCTGCCGCTTCGTATATTTTGGCGCTTTCCAAAACCAGCGGGAATATACGATCACGAAATTTTTTATTTTTAGCGATTTGCAGCAGTTCATACATGCAGTTTTCCGATTTTAAATAGTGTTCGCTGATGATTAGTATCACATATTTGCCCTTGCCCAGGCGGCGCATGAATTCTTTGATCAAGCCTTTATATTCCAGGTCCCGCTTATCGCGGATAATGCGCATGCCTCTTCTATTATTAAAAGCCGCGTCTAAAGCATCGGCGATGGACTCGCTTTCTTTTTCCCAGGAATAAGAAATAAACAATCCCGTTTCTTCCATTTAGCAACTCCTCGATGCGTTTTCTTTCATCTCCATCTAACATTATAACTTAGATTAGCGCCAAAAATCAAATAAAAAAGTAGGTCCCGGTTTTATTTTGTTTCGTGTTTTTTTCATAATCCCAGGTGTTCATCCATTTTTTTAAAAAGGTCATCCTGGTCTATCAGGCTGCCATTTTTTATATCTTTTTCTCCCCGGGCCACGATTTTTAACATCAGCATCGTGTTTTTTTGTTTTTCATAAGATAAATATTCAATACCTTCAGTTGATTTCATGTGCAGCCTCCTTAACCTGTCGTGTTGAATATTGTACCTTATTTGCCGCCACAACACAACAGCTACAGCATTCAGCTTTCAGTTTTCGGCTTTCAGCCTCTTGCCTCCGGCAGCCCTGCCGGGGGCCAAACTTTTGAAAAAGTTTGATCAAAGCTTCTATTTATTTAGAATCAAAAGCGCTCACCCGCTGCCTCTTGCGGCGAAGCGGCTCATAGCCCCCCCACGCG
>JAGLSW010000505.1 GCA_023135565.1 Candidatus Aminicenantota bacterium
TTGCAGGGCGGACTATCGCAAACCGGGAAGAAAAGCCTTAACCTCTCCGGTGAACTGATCGTCAACGCCAAAAGCAAAAAAGGGCTGCTTATCCAGGCAGCCGGAAAAATCGACCACAATGACTATATCAAAAGATACGGCTTTTCCGCAGGCACCGGTTTTGAACCCAAAAACCTGGGCTTCTTTCTTTTTGTCGATAGTCTTTATTACAAGTACCATGATTTCGACGGCACCTATCATGTCCAGGTGCGGCCCGCGGTACGATTGAGACTGAACCGGCTGGCGGCTACTCTTTTTTACGCCGTGGGTTTCGGCGATCAGTATACCGGCGTTAATGCATTGGAGCTTTCTCCTGGAGGTGAAACTATCGGGATTTACAACAAGGCTCTTTCTCATATCGGGATCGATGTAAAAATCTTTTTGTTCAACAAACTATACCTGAATTTCAAAGGAGCAGCGGCAGCCGGTAAGGTCTACAAACTCGACTGCGAAGCGGGCTTTGAAATAATCAAAAATCTATATGTAACCGGGAACTACAGCACCACGAATTTCGGCAAATACCCGGAACTGGCAAAAAACGGTTTTTCAAAACAGAATACTTTCGGTGTAGGGTTCCGTTACCTTTTCGGAAATAACAACAAACCGAACCACGACCTGCGTACCCGGAATATAGTCGAACCGGCTTACCCTATCGTAGTGTCTTATAAGAAAGTTATAAAAAAAGAGAAAGAAGAAAAAGAAGAAGACGAGGAAGAAAAAGATAAAGAAAAACCGGAGAACCTGGAAATTCATCTTTCAGGAAACCCCTTATCCGGCAAAGCGCCTCTCCAGGTCAGCTTTGAAGCAAAAGCCCAGGGCGGGCAGTCTCCTTATAAGTACAAATGGTATTTTGAAGGGAGCAATAGCGACCCCGTCACCGGGCAGGATAAAGAAAGCCATACCTATTATGAGAAAGGAACTTTCGAGGTATCTGTCACAGTAGAAGACTCAGCAGGTAAAACATCCACTTCTAACAAATTGAAGATCGATATTTCCGATTCCGGCAAGTATAAGATTTTGGCGATAGCTCACGAAGGGGCAAAGATCAAACCCGAAGGCACTATCCTGGCCGAAGCAGGCGGAAACTACAAATTCGAGATGTCGGCGGACGAAGGCTACAAAATCGACCGGGTCGAGATCGACGGCAAAGACAGGGGAGCGCTCTCAAAGTTTACCTTCAAAGAAGTAGACGAAGATCACAAAATCGAAGTATGGGCCAAAAAAGACGACGGCGCAAAACAACTTACTATCACCTCTATCAGCAATACAGGCGGCCATAACGACCCGGAAGGAACAATCTTAGTCGATGAAGGCGGCAGCCTGACAGTAAACATCTCCCCCGATCCCGGCTACCGCATCCACGATGTCAAGGTAGACGGCAAAAGCATCGGGGCCGTCACTGACTACAAATTCGAGAACATAAAAACCGACCACACTATCGAGTCCTTTTTCGAGGTTTCCCAGTTTACCATAGAGGCTATCCAAAACCCCGGCGGAACTATCTCGCCCCCCGGCATCACCAACGTCGAAAAAGGCGGCGGCCAGACCTACGCCATCACAGTAAATGAAGGGCAAGAACTAACCGGTTTGCTGGTTGACGGCCAATCTGTGGGCGTTCCTGCAAATAATACTTACACATTCACCGATGTACAGGCAGATCATACCATCCAGCCT
>JAGLSW010000506.1 GCA_023135565.1 Candidatus Aminicenantota bacterium
GGGGTGGCGCTGAGGGGCTTTTTTGTTTTTTGCCCCGAAGTGACGGGGTGTGTTAGCTCGTCGAAAAGCACCACCGTTCAACGCTTCCCCGCACGAGTGGGGTTTGTTTAATTTCATCGTCTCCGGGTGAGGCGCGCATCATGAAGCGCTGCTGTTCTGCCCCTTATAGGGAGTCCCCGCCGGGGACCCAGCCTGCAATCCTGGCTAACAGCCACCAGGACGCTTTTCCTTTATTTTCGCAGCTTGCGAAAGTAGTGTGTCCCGCCTGGTCGCCGTTGTAGTGGGGGTGTTCCGTAGGTATGCCGTCTTCCTTATGCTGCTCCCCGTTGTACCAGCAGTCTAAGTCGGCAAAATCGAAAAGTATCTTTTTATTTTCCCGGCAGTAGTTCCTCACCTGGTCATTGCGGTCTAAACGGTTTTGATCCGCGCTCTGGGCGTTCCCGGTCATATAGATAAAAGTCACATCCGGGAATTCAGTCTCTAATTGGGACATCCTGTCTAAGTAGCGCTGCGTCTCGGCCTGGGAATAGTAATCCTGCTGAGAGCACCAGGCCCAAAAGGATACGTTAACGTTAAAACTGTTAAGAACCGACCGGGTTATGGTCATGCCATAGTCGCTTTCCCAGTAGAGATCGGGGGACACATAGGTTTCGCAGTAATCGTCGTAGTACTGCCCATCCATCATGGTCAGGTGGTTGGTCGAGGAGGGTATATTACAATTCTCATACCAGAAATTGTACTTAGAACTCAATGGAGTCGATTTTTTTTCCACCTCTAAAGAATAAACCGCATTTGCCTGGGCCAATCTTTCCAGGCCGATAATTATTTGCTCGCCGTGGGAAGTATGGGCATAGTGCAAGTTTAGTTGTTCTTTTACTTTATCGATCCACTCCGTGGGTATTTGCGACAGGTCGGTGCAGGTATGATCGACGATAATGGCTTCCGTGTCCGGGGTGCCGTTATCGTCGCCGTTACCGTTGTCATTACCATTGTCATCGCCATTCCCCGTTGTTTTGCAATTAACGAAAAACAGGAAACAGAAAATCACCAATATTACGATAACGATTAATCTTAAATCTTTCATACTACCTCCTTCACCTATATTATAAAAAAAAGAAAAAAATTTCAAGCCCTATGATAAAAATAATTCTTTTTTGCCTGCGGGGTGCGGCGCACCCATCCTCTTAGCCGCTCCGCGGCAGTACACCGAAAGTTGGGGATTATAAGCCCATGGTGTGCCGCACCCATTTCGTAGTTTTGATAGAAATTTTGGTCTATATAGTCTTGAAACTATATTTTTTTTCTGGTAAGCTCTCCCCTGAAAGAGAATTTTTATTATGGCAGAAAACTTTAATTACGAAGCTATGTTCACGCCGCGCTACACCGGGATAGCAACCTTCATGCGCACGCCGCTTGTCCAGGAAGTCTCTGGCCTGGATATTGCACTCATCGGTGTTCCTTTCGACGGTGGAGTAGAGAATCGTCCAGGTCAACGTCACGGGCCGCGTGAGATGCGCAATATGTCGAGTATGATGCGCACCATTCATCATGTCAGTAGGATCGACCCCTATAAGCTTTGCCGTATCGCCGATGTAGGAGATGTCCCGGTTAACAGCGCCTTCGATCTCGAAGGGAGCCATAAGAATATCATGGATTTTTACCATCTAATACACACCGCCGGTGTCGTGCCGCTAAGTGCAGGAGGCGATCATTCGATCAGCCTGCCGATCCTGCGTGCGATTGCCGCGGACAGACCTGTCGGTATGGTCCATATCGACGCCCATACCGATACTTGCGATGAAGAGTTGGGTTCAAAATTCACCCATGGCACGCCCTTTCGCCGGGCAGTGGAAGAAGGCATCCTGGACCCCGGGAGAACAGTCCAGATAGGCATCCGCGGCGCCCAGGATTCGGAAGCTGGGTGGGCCTTCTCCCTGGAATCCGGTATGCGTGTCATTTTCATCGAGGAATTTACCGGCTTAGGTGTGCAAGCAGTCATTGCTGAAGCCAGAAAAGTGGTTGGAGACGGCCCCACCTATATCTCCTTCGATGTAGACAGCCTTGATCCGGCATTTGCTCCCGGGACCGGGACGCCGGAGATTGGCGGACTTACCACTATCGAAGCGCAGATATTATTACGAGGTCTTCGTGGTCTCAACCTGATCGGCGGCGATGTGGTGGAAGTTTCGCCTCCTTTCGATCCCTCGGGTGTCACTGCGCTTGTGGGAGCGACTATGATGTACGAAATCCTGTGTGTCCTGGCCGAATCCACTGCCCAACGAAAAAAGTAGATGGTCTAACGCTTCCCCGGTCTTTTCGTCTTTTGCAGAGCTGGAGCGAGAAGGTCCCGCGTAGGCGGAGACGCTCCCAAAACTGTGCACGGTTTTGGGTTGGGAAAAGGGAAGACGTTTCGCGGATACAGACTACAGCCTGCAAATCAAAAACAGCTTAAAAATGACATTTGACATGAAATATTATAATAATGCCGCAGTCCTGCAAGTCGCGTTCCGGGATTTGCGAATTATAATAATTTCATGGTATAATAAATTTTCAGATAAGCATGAATAGACGGAATTTAAATAGATCTCGAAAATTTTCTCTAAACCACCTTTTTATCCCCCTATCCCGTTACGAGGCGGTATTATGCACAAAAAAACAAGGAGCTTTATAAAGTGAACAGAAAAGATATCGAAGCAAAACTTAAAGACCTGGGTATCGCTAATTATACTGTACTCGATGATGGCAGCGTAGATGTTGACGGCACTGTAGATATCAGTTTTAAAAACCTGGAAGAAATCCCCGTCCGTTTCCATTCGGTTAAAGGCGATTTTAATTGTTCAAACAACCGGTTGACATCCTTAGCAGGCGCTCCCGGTTCGGTCGGAGTCTCTTTTTTTTGTCACGGCAACCGTTTAACCTCCCTGGCAGGAGGGCCTAAAACAGTGGGGAAAGCTTTTCTTTGCAGCGATAACCACTTAACGACTTTGGCAGGATCTCCCCAGACCATTAACGGCAGTTTTAATTGTGCAGGCAATAAGTTAGCCGCATTGTTAGGCGCTCCCACGTTGGTGAGCGGCAATTTCGACTGTTCAAACAACCATTTAACGACATTAGAGGGGATTCCCGAATATGTGCAGCATGTTTTATACTGCACCGGGAACAACATCCCCGGGAGTGTTATTGAGGAATTTAAAAACGCCTGCCCTTTCCTTATTATCGGCGACGAAAACAAACAATAGTAGGAGCCCGGCTTCGCTCCGTTTCGCAACTGGAATGATGCGAAGGGAGTGGTTAAAGGGGAAACCTGAGCCCCTCAGAGTTTACGAATGCCCGTTTGCCGAATGCTGAAGGCGGTAATTATCCGGTTTTTCCGAAACTGGATAGTTACCGGTGACAGAACGTCGGGAAGCGGTATATAGATGGCTAACTGTTGTTTAGGTTACAGGCAAAAAACGCCCACTCTCTTATTAGTTAAAAGCCATTTTCCTACGTTCAGCAGGATCGTCAAAAATAATTTCATCTATATTGAAATGCTTTGGATCAAATCCTATTCCCGCCCACTCTAACATTTCTTCATGCTCCTCGTGATTAGGGTCCATGATTTTTTCCAAAAAATCTTCATATCCCCATGGACCTCCACAATCTTCGGGGGGACACGCCCTCTTACCGGCGCTGCACAGCGGGTAGTTTATTTCATCTTCTCGAGGTAATATCTTCTCCAATTTCACGGTATGGTTCCAATCGTCACCATAATCATATATATAAACTGCTTTATCATTTCCCCTGGAGAAATATCGAGCTATTTTCTTTTTCCAGCCGGGCAATATTTCCATTTCCCAGCTAAATTCATCACCAGGGATACCGATCTCTTCTTTTAAACCCGATGTCGGATTTATAATTTCAAAATGATGAAGATGCGAATCCGTCCACCCCATCGCATCCTGTACAGCCACATGCAAATCCCAAAATGTATAGGTTTCCGGTACTTGAATTCTTCGCCATATCGGGGGTCTTATCCCCTTCAATGTGACCTTGAATCGATAAACCTTATCATATTTTCTTTTCATTTACCGTGCTCCTATAAATCACATTCGTATATAAGATATGTGATTATTGCATTGTTTTTCCTTTTTGTCAAGAGTTTTATCCGCGGCTATCCAGTTTTTGAAAGTAATAAAAAAAGGCGCATCCTCCAGGGATGCACCTTTTTTATTATTTATTAATTAGCCTTTGATTTAGTCGATGTTGTAGGTGGCGTAGATGGAGTACAGGTAGGCTAACTGTGAACCGCTGCCAAAAGGATCAGGCATTCCGCGACATAAATGCCATCTTCGTCTTGTTCGACAATTACCCTGAATTTCATAATTACCTCCATCATTAAGATAAATTAAATTCCGCAAAATGTCAACAGCAAATTTGTAGTTACCCGGTTTTAGAGAACTTTACCAATCACCATTCCCCACTCACTCTTCCTCCCCTACCTTCTCGATACGAGAGTATAGAGATGGGAGATAAAGATACCTAAGTGGAAAAAACCCAGGAGAGTTGCTAAAATCGACAGCGCCGGTACGCCGGGCACTTCACCTACGGTTGTTACCTGCAAAGCAAAAAATGAATTCACCGCACAAGTGAAGGCATTGCAAATTCGACTAACAGAGCCGGAACTCGGCAGAAGGAAATAGTAGAGCAAGGTGAAGAGGGCAGGCCATAAGGCAATCGCAGACAGGAACCGGGGCAGCGAACCGATTAGTTTTTCAAAATACCAACGCAGTGGAGTGACCAGCCAGCCCCAGAATTTATTTCGTTTCCGGTAGATTTTCCGGTTCAGGGTCCTGACTTTATCCAGGCATTCTTGTTCTTCGTCGAACTGGGAGTATTGTCTGAATATACGCGCCAATTCGTTGACGATATTGAGTTCGGAGTTGTAGATCATAATCTCTTTTTTGGATTTGGTAAACCATTTGCCGATAGTATGCAAATCCTCTTCGATCTCTTTGAACCGGCTTTTGACGTCGAAGTTGTGTTCCACGCCGTAGAAGATGCACTCTGCCAGCACTTCGGCCTGGTGTTTCAGAGAGATCGCTTTGATAGATTCGGTAGCCGTTCTGCCACCCAATATTTCCTGGGCCTGCAAAGCCAGCATTGCCGCATAAACAGCATCGATGGTACATTTCGCCTCTTTCAAAATCACCCGGCTGCGGTTAATTAATGCGTCCGCGACCAAACCCAGGCGGCCCGGTTGGGAATGGCTGCCTGTAGTTCCAGTGGTGTGTGGTTTCATGTTTTTTCCGCGTCTTAGCGCGGCTTCTTTCTTTAAATTAAAGATGCCCGAATAGGGTTTGAATAAGACTTTGTAGAATTTGAGTGTTAAGTCTCTTTTGAGACTTTTGCGGTAAGCCCGGTTCTCTTTCCTGAGATCTCTTTCTTCGCCGATAGTGACAAAAATTCTTTTTTTTATTTTTTTGATGAAACTGTATTTCTCATCTCTTGTTTCCAATGAATGTTTGAGCTTATTGTATTCAATCGCATCATCGGGAAAGCTCAAACCGATATCCTCGAAGGAAATAGCGAACTTTAAACCGGGGCCTATTTCGGGTTGTTCTTCGCTTTTTAATTTATCCAGCATTTTTTTGGTTGTCACAGTCATAGCCCGGAAATCGAATTTATAAGCGATATAGGAATGCAGGAAAGAATACGGGCTTTCTTCATCGAGCGATAGGGCGATTTCTTTCCGTTCGCGGAAAAAAGGTCTGGAAGGGGAAGCGCCGGGATTCGTTTCATTTTCCTGCTCCATTTGTTCCAGGGTGTTATGAATCATATAACTGCGAAACCCGGTAGGGTCGAATAAAGGAACGTAACCATATAATAAGCTTTCGACGGCGTTTTCTAAAGAAAAATTCTTTTGGCCGGATAGAGTGTGGAAAAAGGTAAACGCCTCCCGGTTAAAAATTTTTCCTTTATTTCCTGCTGTCTGGGGATTGGGAAAAGGAGTCAGGAAGAACCAGTATATTTCCGGGAAAGAGAGGTAGAGCAGGGAGGTTAGGCCGTGGCTTTTATCCGCCGTAGGTTTCAACTCCTGCAAGTCGAAAACCGGCAGATCGACGAAAGCCATTGTATCTTTTGTAGAGCAGGTATTATTCTTGAAAAGGTCTTCTATCCAATCTTTGACAACCAGGAAATTCTCGTAAGCATCCCCTCCAGGGTTATGGACCAGGAACCTTTCCACGCCGGTAATGGAATGGACGTATTTCAGGTAGCGTTCGATGCTATCGATCAATTCTTTGCTGCTGCTCAAAACGATAAATTTCATTTATTCCCCATCGCTCCAGAGCTTTGCAATCAGTTTGTACCCGCAAATGATTACCGTAATTGCAACTGCCGTGCAGCCCCCGAAAACAAAAAAGAGAAAGGTATGAAATGATTCGGCAGGGGGCGGTGTTTTGCAAATAAAAAAGAAAGCGAAAATGACAAAAAAAAGAAAAGCTGCTGCGATAACGCAAAATACAAAAGTTGAGATTTTCTTTTTTGTTTTTAAACTCTCGGTTTTTTCGACACAATTTTTTACTTTTTCGGTTAACCCCGTCACCGTTGATGTCAAGTCCTCTATTGATTTGCGGTGTTCTTCTAATTCTTTTTTTATTTGCTCCTGAATATCGTCGGGTGCCATGCTTCCTCCTTTTTTTAAAAAGATTTTACAAGGTATAATTTATCAAATCCCAGTCTTTTAATCAAGAGCAAGAGTGACGGGGATTATCGCATAGAGCGGCTTTCCAACTTGCCGAAAAACAAATTATTAGGTATTTTAAAATTGAAAAAAATAATATGCGAGTGATTTAGGTTTTTTTGGAATTTATTTATTTAGATAGAAAATATTAATCCCACAAAAAAAATAATTTTTTTCCGTTTTTCTTCTCACCCCTCACTCTTCCTTACTCCCTAATTATGATGTTTTTTTCGTTCTTTCAGTTCCGGGAAGCGCTTTTCCAGCTTCTCGAAATCCTCTGTTTCCGGCACCGGTTTTTCCATTAGTTCTTTGATTTTGTCTCCCAGGCGTTCCAGGCTGTAGGGCAGCACCAGCCAGAAATCCCCTTCTTCTTCGATTTCGATCTCCCCGGCATAGAAAAGCAGCAGTACTCGTTTTTCCATAGCTTTGCCGAATTGGAAGCCTTTGGGAGATTCTCCCACAAATCCGTCTACTACCAAAAAATCGCTGTGCTCTGTTTCCTGTACTCTCTCAGCGTGCCGATAGTGATCGTCCAGCAAAAAAATCTCCACCTGTTCGATCTCTAAAACGAATTTAAAATATCTTCGAATGGCCTGAGCTATATTGTTACTTTTGTTTAATAGGGTGAGTTTCATCGGCTTGTCTAAGAAAGAGGTTTCCTTTTAAGCAAGTACCTTTTTTTCAAACTCCTTGATTTTAGTAAAAAGCTCACAATACCACGTGGGAAAATCAAACTCAGGATTTTTATCATCGACGTATTTTTTCCAGAATTCCATTTTTTCTATATCTTCAAACTTGTTCCCGGCTGCATCGCCCGGGAGTTCGTCCATGTCCAGCATAAACTTTACAATCGGGGCATTCCAATCAACTTTCTTGTAATCATCATTAATGAGACCGATGTCGTGTTCTTTGAATGCTTTTTTAAATGTTTTTTCTGATTTATTCTCATCATTTTTAACATTCATGAGTGAAGCACGGTCTTCTTTTTCAGAAACAAAAGGTTCCAGGTTATGATCGAATTGCAAGCCCGCTATCAAATAAAAAAATTTCAAGAGGAGGTTCCTATAATAAAAGGCAGAACCGGGTACTTTCTTTGATTCATAGATGTCAAGCAGATAATCTTTTCTTTTTTTTGTCGCAGTTTTTTTCAAACCTTCAATATCAAAACAGAGCGGGGAAAACATCTCATGAATTTCTTCCTTGATTTTTTCTATTTTTTTTTTTACGGCATATTCGTCCCATACTTCATCGAACACTGTTTTCTCAATTAATATCTTCCCGTTTTCTTCGTGACATGCGGAATTCTTTAATTGCCCAGTTCCAGTTAAAAGTTTATCATAAATATATCCAGGACCTTCAATTGTGTGATAAGATATCAACCCAGTTTTATCTGTCCTGCATTTTTCTATGATTTCCTCAATCACATTTTTTATTTCTGTGCCCCAATTGGTATGAAGTAGTAATAATACTTCATTATCATTAGCTAAGTGTTTCTTATATTCTGTCTCGATTTCATTTGCAGTATATTCTCTCTTTCTTTGTTTTGTAAAACCGACCAGCATATCGCCTTCAGAATCGCTAACATTGCAAACAAAGTGATTGGTCCCTTCCGGCAATGTTTTCTTTGTTCCAACCCACTTCCAAACAATAATTATTATTTTATTCATTTAAGACCCGAAAATAACTTTTATTAAGTTGTATTTTATTTGAAAATCATCTTTTAATGTTGCCGCCTCTTCAACTGCGGAAAGCAAGGACTCGATTGGTTTAAATATTGTAAATCGAGCATTTTTTTTGTTCAATGAATCCCTCCAACTGTATCGCCCACGACCAGTAGTAATCACAAGAATAAATTTTTCATTATCAACGAAGTTTATTGATTCTATAAATTCATTTATTCTATGTTCTTCATAACCCAACTTCTCAATAAAGGAAAGATGCATAATCAGGATGTTAACGTAACCGATTTCTTTTCTATTGAATGTCTCCCAGTCATAACCGTGCGGTAGGTCATCGGCTGCTTCTATTTCTTTATTAAATATTAGATATAATTTATTTTCATATAGCCAAAGTTTTTCTGCAAAAACACGCTCATAAAGCCTATCATCATAAATACAAATCTTTGCAAACAATATTTCAATAAATTCTTGATGGTTTTTAAAATTACATACATTAAATACCCTTTCTCTATCCAAAAAATGCTTAATAAGAGCACCATGACTTCTAAAATCTAATATTTCCGAAGGACAAGTATTAACTCCATGGGAAAAATCAAGATGGTCCCATGATTCATGGATTATTTTGTCTATATCATTTTCACTAACCTCTGTTATAGTATTATCGCAAATTTTAGGTGCACCTGGACAATCATTGCTTAAAAAATCTTTTTTGTCTTCTCTTTTATCGGTAGGTATAGTCTGCTCGCCCATTATTATTGCTTTCCTTTTAAATAAAAACTTGTCCAACCACGTTTTGTAAACCTGTTTATAAACCTGTTTCATGGTTTCTTCATCCATATTTTCAATTTTATTTTTTTCTAACTTAATACCTTCCTTAATATCTTCATAGGTTAATATCCTTATGACGCCGTTTTTCCTGGCAGTTTCGATGATTTTATCCTGGTTATCCATTGTGTTTTCCTTGATATAGATAAATTTGAAGCGACTCAAATTCTCCTCTTTAAAATCCTCAACCGAGTTCACTGGATAAATGAATTCACTTTTCCAGAGATGGAAATATTTTTTTATTTTTCCAATCTCTCTGTAGCTTTTAGCAGGAACTTCATCAAAGCCGATCCAATTAAAATCGTTGTCATCACAATAATATTCGTCTCGTTCAGAAGCTTCAGGCTTCAAACCCTTTTCTACACTAATGAAGGTATTATTCAACAGCATGGCTGCACAAATTTTGTCCTGGGCATTACCGCCAAGTCGAGGCCCCCCGGTCTCCATATTAACGACGGGTTTCCTTGTTTGCTCAACAAGCAATTTTTTGATTTTTATTTCCGTAGGCGTTCCATCTATTTTTTTTATCTGTTTATATAAATCAATATTATGATCGAGTAAAACCTCAATCCTGAAGAGTTCATGCTTCTCATCAGCACCAACATTTTTATTCATTTCCATCAATTTAGATGGCTTAATCTTTATTCTTAGATTCAATCCATCTTTCTCAATCTTTGCCCATTCCTCGCTTTCTTTCAAGTGTTTTACGTTGCGCAAAGTGTTTTCCAGCAGGGTAAAAAAAGCATGTTCGCCGACAATGCCTCCTGGGAAAAACATATTATATTTGTTTTTCTGTAATTCCTCTCTTATTACTGAATGATTTTTTCCGACTCGCACAAAAGCGTACCGGGAATATTCTATCTTTTCTTCTTTTATTTCTTCTTTTGTTTCTTGACCGGGTTCTTTTAATCCGCTAATTTCTTTCTCCCATTCAATAACCGACATATCGATTTTTGCAAACTCTGTCCCATCGACGTTTGGCAAATCAATATGGATATTTATTTTTAAAATTCCTTCCGATTGAGCGATTGTACCCAAATATAGGGGGTTTTCCGCAAAATCATTCCATAGGACTTCGTAAAGGTTCTTAGATTCACCGCCGAAGGGCATATCGCGAGTTACACCACTCCAAAAAGAGGCTTTGTCCCGCATAAAACGCATGAAATGCCACAGCGCATGGTCAACAGGAACCGGGTAGCGAAATACATCTTCCGGCTTTTTATCATCACCGGAAAATGCTCGATATGTAAATAATTCTTTTTCTAAGTCCGGGCTTATATATTGAATGACTTCCAGAAGTGAGGTGGAGTCTGTGCTCTCTTGTAATCCCAAAATTTCAAGATGCTTTTGGTGTTGTTCTGCTATCTTTTCTAACTTGATATGACTTGCGTCACCATCTATTTTACCTGGGAAAAAACATTCTAATGATTTAATTGCCGCTTTTGTTGTGCCTCCTGTAGTATCCTCCATACTGATGCGTTTATTATAGATAAATTTTGCGCGAATCTCAAACCACCATTTAATTGCTGCCAGACTGTGTGCGCTTACGTTATGCGCAAAAGAGTCGATTAGAACTGATGTGATTGCTGTTTTTAGTTGATTATGCATGATTAACATATCCTTTCTAATTGTTTGCAACATGTACTCTATTTCCGAAATTTTTAAGATAATAGGATAGGTTAGCCATTGAATTTGATTCAGGATATCTTCTTCAATCGGTTTTTCTGATAGGACAACTATTGTCCCATGTGAAACGTTGGATAAAGGATCCGCCCATGAAATATTCGTCTGTACATTAATCGTATTCCAGTCCTTAAGTTCGTTCTTCCTCCATTTTTGTTCTATTTCTTCAATTATTTGGTTTAATACAGAATCTGATTTTATTTCCTTTTTTAAATTATTCAGATGTTCTTTTGTATTTTCGAAATCAATGTATAATTTAAGAAACATTGAATAATCACACAAATCTAAATTGTCAATTTTTTCATCTAAATCTGTATTTTTGTCAGTAAAATATCTTTCTTTCTCTTTTAATTCTTTTTTTATATTATTTTTAGAAATATCTATTATATTTATTCCATCTTTGTAACTAAAATCTGTGAAATCGCTTTTATTATAGATAATATATTTTGTGTGGCTGGTAATGTTAGAAAAATAATATGAGGTCGAAAAATGCCTATTCTTACTTTTATATTTATCTGAACCCTCTCGTTGGGCTTTTGCATAACTTCCAAAAAATAATTCATCAGTAAGGTAATCTGCCCATGAATGCCTTATGCATCCATTTGTTTCATTGCATAGATCAGAGAATATTGGTATTTTAGTGGTTTCCAATTCTACACAATTTGAGTTAAGCTTAGAATTTAAATTTTCTTTTATCTTATCTAAAAAATGCTTTTTAAAGGTCAATGAGTTATCAGCATCAAAATTAAAAACATTTCTTCCAAATATATTTTTTGATAGCAGCCTCCCCGAAAATTCTGATTCATAAGTTGGGATTATCGAAAATTTGCTTTTCTTGGCGTCCGGCAGGAATTTCTTAATTATTTCATGAGCATAATATGCAAAGAAAGGATATGACGTTTTTATAATGTTTTGTGCCAAAAAATTGCACACATCTAACTCATCTATTGACAGAATTTTTCCCTCTTTAATTGAGTGCTTGAACTTATTTAGATTTGAAATCACGGGACTAAACAGTTGCCCTATATCCTCTTCGAGATCACCCTTAATTTTATAAAACCAGGAATTACCCCCATCTTGAATAATACGATCTGAAGCTGGAAGATCAGGCATTATTATCCTCTATAAGAAGTAAATTATTTTTAAGAACTGTTTTCCACTCCTCGGCAAAAGGTTCTAAATCCATATCAGATCTCGCTGACAAGATAAAAAATCTACCTTTACCTTCAAAGGATTCATAGTTAACATTGAGCCGATCTAACTCCAATTCGACTTCATCTAAATTGTAGGCAGATCTTATTGAGTCCAAAAAACCAATAATTTTATCATAAATTTGGTGATTCACATTCTCCATCTTGTCGAATAGTATATTAGTGAAATTTTGGGCATATTTTAGATTGGCATATAACTTAAGATCCTCTATTAATAGAATGCCATTCTCACTCAGGATTTTAAAAACATCATTCAAAAAGGGTTTTAATCTGCCTATGTGATGTATTATATCTCTAAGGAAAATTATATCGAATCGGCCATTTAACTCTTTTAGTATCCTTTCGTCACCATAAATTAATTCCAGTTTAGATTCTTTTAAAAAATCCTCATTATATTTTTCAGACAAATTTAACATTTTTTTTGAGTTATCTATTGCTGTTATTTTAAGAGGTGTCGAGCAATTGCTTAGAATTACATTATTGATAATTCCAGGCCCAGTACCGAAATCAAGAAATCTTAAGGGATCCCTGGCATTCCTAAAAATTGAATCTATCAGTTTGCAATATACATTATAATAGGGCTTAAAGCAATTTACAGCCATATTAAAATAAGCTTCTGCAGCCGCGCCCTCGATTTTGCTGTGATTTCTTCTAATAGCGCTTCTCGTTTTTTCCTTTATCTCGCTTGATAACTTCGTATTGGTTTTCATTTCAGTTTTCATTCTAATGAACCTCATTTTTATAATTCCTTAAGGTGAATATTATACCAGGGTTTGCCCTAATTAGATAGTGCTGTATGAAATTTTCCTCATAAAATTTTGTGTTAAGTGGAAGATTGTCCTCAAAAAATGAAAAGTTCATAAGACTGCTCGACTACCTAAAAAGAGACGTTATTAAAAATTTTGTTTTTCTTATTCTACAACATGAATAAGCACTTTTTTCATTTCATCATCGACTCGGTATATGGCAACTGGGGAAACAATATTCCTTTTTTCGTCGACTGATAATCTACCTTTTATAGTGGAATTAAAATTTAATTTCACTAATGCCAATCTAATTTTTTCATTATCTGAATTTGGTTTTAATACCTCTTTTATTAAATAGTTTCCTGCAACAAATGCATCAATTGCATATATTCCAGGTTCTTGGTTATTAATTTTTTTATATTGAGAAAATAAAAATTTTGCATCCTCATTCACCAAATTGTTATAATAACTGGCAAAGATAATACCTTTTGCATTCTCACTCACTCCTTTCATGACATTATTGGAATCAAATGCATCACTTGTAATAATTGGAATTTTTTTTCTAAATTCTCTTATTTGGTTAATTGATGTAATTATGGTTTCTTCTCTTCCAACCAAAAATATGAAATCAGGTTTTTTCTCTAATAGTTTCAATATTTTTGAACGCATATCTCTATCATTCATTTCGAAAGTCTCTTGGAAGAGAACATCCCCACCAAGCTCTTTGAACTTATTTAAAAAGGATTCGGCACCACCCAAACCATAATCGTCGTTGACTACAAAAGTAACCCCTTTTCTCATATTTGTTTTTAAAGCTACATACTTTGCTAAAGCAACACCTTCTTGATCTTGATTTATTGCATCGCGAAAGCTCCATTTATTAACTGTTCCAAAATCCCTTGCACCGGTAACCAGGGCCAGCAATACTTTCTTGTGTTTTTCCGCTAAAGGGCGAAGAGGTATACTTAAAGGACTATTGCAGCTAATTATAAGGTTTACACTTTTATCTTGAGAAAATTTCATAAAGGTATTTACTGAATTTGCAGGAGTACTCTGATTATCTTGAAAATCGAAAGAGATATTATTGGACTTATTTATTTCTTTCGCAATTTTTAAGCCGTTTTTAACTTCATTTCCATAAAATGACATTTTCCCTGTTAACGGCAGTATCGCCCCAATCTTGATCACCTTGGGTTCATCGGCTTTCTGCTCCTTTTTGCATCCGGGGATGAAAATGATACTTAAAGAGATAAAAGCAATCAAGATTATTAATATTGATATGTTTCTTATTTTCATGGTTATTCTCCTTTTAAAATTTTTGGGAGCCATAAAAGGCTCCAGGTTTATTGTTAGCAATTTTGCTGCCGGGTTCTGAGCAGGTACGATGTCCTCTTCTGGGGACATTCCCGGTTTCCTGCGGTTCGATCTGGGACGCTTTCTTAACAAATAAACCCATAGTTACTAAAAGAAGGGCCTGTATCGAGAAAACGTTCGTGCGTATCATGGTTCCTATTGTATAAAAATATGGAGAATAAAACAAGAGCAAATTAGAAAAATTCTTCTTCTCACTCATGCTCTCTCTCCAACCAGTAGGTTTTCCAAACTCTTAAAAAAACCGTAAACCTGCAAAACACCCGATTTGACCTGCTCAAGTAACTCCAGGGCCTCGATACCCTTTGCCTCCGGCAGGTCAGACCCTTTTTGAAAAAAGGTTCTGACACTACCAAAAACTTTTGCTAATCCCGCTTCGCGGGGAGAAAGCTTCTCTTCCTTATCCGGTTGGCCCAGGTACTTGCCCAACTTCTCTATCGCGGCAAATAAACTAAAACAATCAGGTAGATAAGATAAAAAATTGTGGTGCCTTTTCTCCTTCCGCAGGAATTGAGAAAATACCTCAATACCTTTGTCTACAAAATCTGTCTTTATTCGCTCTAAAGCTGCGGGGGTAAGCTTTGTCCTCTTTAGTTTTTGAGGCAGGTCGACAAATATGGTGTGAAGTCTCGCTGCCAGATCATAAAGCGAATCACCGCC
>JAGLSW010000507.1 GCA_023135565.1 Candidatus Aminicenantota bacterium
TTTTTTTGAAACCAGGGTCTATTTATTTTTGTATGAGGATGATGTGGTCAGGCCGGGGGGATTTACTCCCATATTAACCGGCATAAAATTCAAATTTTAAGGAGGGTATATGAAAAAAATAATTTTAGTTCTAATGATTTTATTTATCTGGTTAGTATTCTTGCAGGCAGGTTTTCCGGCTTCCTTACAGGAGCCTGTGAAGGGAAAAATCAAAGTAGTGAACGTGGAAGTGCCGGTGCGTAAGGATATTGTTGAAGTCATAAAATAAATCGTTTTTGGAGGCATTATGAAAACAAGAATAATTTTAGTTTTAGTGTTTTTGGTGTTTGTTATCGGGAGTTGTCGAGTCAAGCCCGAAACCGTTCCCACCTGGGAAGGTAAAGGAATAGCCTTGTATATGAATGACCACAAAGGCAAGATGACCACGGTTTTGGGAAAACAGAGGTCTGCATTGGTATTGAAAGATAATAAGAATACCGGGAAGATCGAGAAGATTTTTTATAAAAACAAAGATTACTCACCTTATGTGAAAGATTTGCTCGACACAACCCCCGTGGTATTTGTTTCAGTGGGCATCGTCATATTTAGTAAAGAAAAAGCCACGATTAAAAACGGTGAATGCAGTTGTTCCGAAGCCATCGTTTTTATCCCCGAAGAAACGAAAATATTTTTCATCGAAGCGAAAGGTCTGATCTTTAATGAAAGAAATGGGGTTTTAATATGTTCTTATGCCGTTATGCGTACCATCTACATAGATGATGAAGGTGGGTAAAGGGATCGTAATTCGTGAGAAAGAGGGTGTACAACATGGCTAAAAGCAGCGGATTGGATTTTGCCGGTATAGCTTTCAATGATGAAAAAGCATTGTTAATGGCAACTATGGGGACAAACCTTAAATCTGTGTACTACAGGTTCATGAAAATTTCATTTTTTTATATGTTTCAGATAGTGAGCGCGGTCATATGTGTGAGTTTTTTCGTGATCTGTACGGGCGCAATTTATGGAGATGAAGGCAGAGTTAAAATAATTAGCAAGTATAATAGGTTAAAGATGAATAAAACAACCGATCTAACGTCGATGAAAGCCGAAGCTGAGAAAATAGGAAAAATATCTTTTCTACACAATTCGTACAAATATTTCATTCAACATGCGCTGGTCATTCAACATGGTGAATCTTACCGGCTTCTTGTTATCCACGAATGTAAAATATTGGCGGATCAATATTATAAGACTTGTAGAGGCGCCCGGATCGCTTTTACGAGAATATTCCTTCACAGACGCTGGAAGGAAACGGTGGTATTGCACTGGAGTTCTTTATATGAACCGGGAATCGAATG
>JAGLSW010000508.1 GCA_023135565.1 Candidatus Aminicenantota bacterium
TTTCTTCATTGATAATTGAACATTGGTCACTGACCTAAGCCTGCTTTTATTTCATCTAATTCCATCTGTACAGTCTCCCACCTTTCGGTCTTTTCTTCCAACTCTCTCTTAGCAGCAGCATGCTCCTTCTGCAAAGAAACCGTCAACCCTTTATCCTCATAGGTCTCGGGCCGGGTCATCTCGATTTCGATCTCACCGATGCGGGTTTCCAATTCGCTTATCCTGTCTTCCAGTTGGTCTACTTCTTTTTTTACCCGGTTCAGTTCTTTGCTGACAGCCTGCCGGGCTTCCGCTTCTAAACGCTTTTGTTCTTTCGTCTTTTTGCCGGCGGCGGATGCGGGTTTCTCGATGCGTTGTTCAACGGCAGCCGGTTTTTTCCGGGTTTCCCGTTTTTGCAGATAATAGGAATAGTTGCCGCTGAACTCCTCGATCTTGCCTGCCTGTAACTCGAATACACGACTGACCAGCTTATCTAAAAAATACCGGTCGTGGGAAATAAGCAGCATAGTGCCGTCATAAAACAAAAGCGCCTGCTCTAAAGCTTCCCGGGCAGTTTTGTCTAAATGGTTGGTAGGTTCGTCCATAACCAGGAAATTGACCGGCGAAAGAAGAATCTTAGCCAAAGATACCCTGGCTTTTTCCCCACCGGATAAGACTTTGATTTTTTTGTCAACTTCAGTGCCGGTGAATTGAAAAATCCCCAACACATTGCGGATTTCGGTTAAATGGTCGGTGGAAGCAGTGGCTGAAACCTCTTCGTACACGGTGGCTTCCAAATTGAGATACTCTGCGTGGTGTTGGGCGTAGTAACCGAAAAGAGTTCTTTCGCCAGTGCGCAGGGTTCCTTTTTGCGGCTGCAATTCTCCGGCAATAAGCCGCGTCAGGGTGGTTTTCCCGGCTCCATTAGGCCCGATCATGGCTACCTTTTCGCCCCGGTATATGTTCATGTCGATGTCCCGGACTACCCATGGAGAATCGTAACGGAAAGACATATTGTCGATGGTTAGTACATCTTTGTAGCTTTTAGTGCCGACGCTCAATGCAAATTCTAAGCGCGGCGGCGGGGGAGCCAATTCGATCTTTTCCATCTTTTCCAACTGCTTGATGCGGCTCTGCACCTGGGTGGCTTTGGTGTTTTTGTAGCGAAAGCGATTAATGAACCTTTCCTGCCGGGTGCGTTCGTCTTGTTGTTCTTTCCATTTTTTTTCCAGCAGCATCCGGCGCTGCTCTTTTTGTTCTTCGTAGCGGTGGTAGTTACCGGGATAGTGTTCCAGTTTGCCCAGCTCTAATTCTACGATGTCCTGGGCCAGGCGGTCGATAAAGAAGCGGTCATGGGAAACCAGGATGATGCTGCCGCTAAAGCTGAGTAGGTATTGTTCCAACCACTCTAAGGAGGGCAAATCTAAATGGTTGGTGGGCTCGTCTAAAAGCAGCAGGTGCGGTTCTTGCACTAAGAGTAGGGCTAAATAAGCTCTCATGCGCCAGCCGCCGCTGAACTCGGACAGGGGACGGGAAAAATCGCTTTTTGCGAAACCTAAACCGGTAAGGACGTTCCGGGCTGTTGTTTCCACCCGGTAGCCGCCTAAGGCTTCGTATTCATGTTCTAAAGCGCCGAACTGTTTTAAAAGATTTTCCTGGTTTTTGCCGGTCGAATCTAAGTCATGGTGCAGTTTGGTGATTTTTTTTTCTAAGCCGGCGATCTCTTTTTGCCCGATCAGGACGGTTTCCATGATAGTGCCGCCTTCTATATCGATCTCTTCCTGGGGCAGGTAGCCGATCTTATAGTCTTTCGGCTTAAAAATAGTCCCTGCCGGCTGTTCGATTTCACCGGTCAAAATCCTCAGCAGCGTCGTTTTGCCTGTGCCGTTGGGGCCGATCAGGGCGGCCCGTTTGCCCGGTTGGACGACCCAGTCGATGCCGGACATCAATTGGCGGTTGCCGATAGAATAGTTTAAATTTTTGATTTGCAGCATTGTTTATTTTACCAGTTTTTCCCGTTTGAATCAATCCGGGCTCGGCACACCCGCGGCGCAGGCACCCTCTAAAAGGTGTTATCTTCGTTTGTGCCCATTGCTCAGCACCGGTAACTAATCTTAGCGTATCGCTCATGAAAAGTTTTGATCAAACTTTT
>JAGLSW010000509.1 GCA_023135565.1 Candidatus Aminicenantota bacterium
CTTTTGAAAAAGTTTGAACAAAACTTCTGATAATTAGAATCAAAAGCGGCTTATCGCCCCCCCACGCGAGTGGGGCCGCGGGGTTATTCTAAAAATCCTACTTGTTTACAATGTCCGATCATCTTAACGATATTCGATTCATTGGCCTTAAGCCACTCGAAACCCAACTTCCTGAGTATGAACTCCGTCCGAAAACTGACAACGTTGGTTGCCGTCGTTTTTGTCAAAATGTCGGATTTTTCCTGGAATAACCCGGCATGCAGCAAAAGATGGGCAATCACTTCCATATACTGGTTGTCCGCTTTTCCTATTTGTTCCTGTAAGTTATCGAGAAACTTTTCTATGCCGACAGCTTCTATATCTATCCCGGCTTTGTTAAGCAGCGGGACAAAATTATACCAGGACAAATTGTTGGTGTTCCAAAGATGATAAGTACCGTTCATCAGGTTCTTCCGGGTCATCAATATCACGATCGAAGTAGTTATATGATCGATGAAACTTAAATCGAAATTCATTCCACTAAGATTCGGCACCATACCTATCGTTACAAAACCTTTCATCTGACCATAAAAAGCATCTCCTTCGATGTTCTCCTGGAACTTGCCCGTTTGAGAATGGGCTATTAAATTACCGAGCCTGTAAATAGAGGCATCGATTCCCTTTTCCCGGTAAGATAATACCTTTTTCTCCGCCTCCAACTTGGTTCTACTATAAACGTTGTCCTGCTGCTGGCCGACATCACAACAATACTCGTTGAAAATAATGAAACTTCTACCTTCGATATTACCGCCGCTTACACCTAAAGTGGAAATATAATGAAATATTATTTTTTTCCCGGCTGCCGCAAGCTTGAGGAGGTTCTCCGTCCCCTCTACGTTAACTTTATAAAAATCATCGTACATGCCGAATTGCCTGACATCGGCTGCAGAATGCACGATACCGTCTAATTTTCCCGCTAACTCTTCATATAACGAATCCTCGATGCCTAACTTCTCACCCCTTATATCACCGTGAACCACGCGCAGCCGCTCCTTATTGCTTGCATAGAAATCTTCACCGAAATAGAATGCCAGCCTTTTGCTTAAACGTTCCTCCGCATGTCCGGGGGAGTCTCCTCTAACCACAAGGTAAAGCTCGGCACCTGTAACCTCCAGCAGTTCATAAATAAGATGTGAACCGAGAAAACCGGTGCCGCCGGTTAATAAGATATGACGATACTTGCGGTTCGCTTTTAGAGATGGTAACTTCTCCTTCTTAACCTGCTCCGTATAGGCTCGATACTCCTTCTCCATCTCTTCTCTCATAGATGCAGCGGCCTCCTTCCCGGATTCGGTTTGCTCCCTGCCTTCTCTTAAACTTAAACGGATTGCTTCGATGCGGTTTTTTAAACTATCCTTCTGCCAACCGACATTCTGAGATATCTCTGCTACCGTTCCATATTTATAAATATGGTCGATGGTAATACTAAATTCCTTACTCAACTGCGATACGGCAGCCATGGCTTTCATCGAGTTCCCGCCGCTGTCGAAAAAACCATTCTCGATACCTAATTCATCGGTACCCAACACCTGTTTCCAGACTTCTAAAATCCGTTCCTCGATTTCATTGCCGGGCTCGACCAGTTCTCTTTCGCTGTGTAAATCTTTCCTGGCAGCCAGGGCTTTCTTGTCTATCTTGCCCGTAGGAGTCATGGGGAATTCATCTAACTCCACCAGGAAAGAGGGTACCATGTAATCGGGAAGCTCAGCACCCAGGAATTTCCTGATTTCCAGGGAAGTAATACAGCATTCCTCTGTATCGCCGTCCGTTGAAAAACCGCCGGTTTCTTCTTCAAGCTCGACGTTATTACTGCCTTTACAGGATACAGACTGCTTGCTCTTTATATAATAAGCGACTAAATCCCTTTCACTTTCTGCGCTCGTTTCCCTGGTAAGCACTACACACTGCTCTATGTCCTTGTGCCTGTTTAAAAGCGTTTCTATTTCTCCAATCTCTACCCGGAATCCCCTTATTTTTACTTGCCGGTCTAAACGCCCTAAAAATTCTATCCTGCCGTCAGGCAGCCAGCGGGCCAAATCTCCTGTTCGATAAAGAGTGAGGGGTGATTGTTGAGGGGGGGTGATTTGTGAGGGCTGATCTATGTGGCTTTCAGATGATGGCTGCGCCGCACCCTGGACAAACTTTTCCGCGGTAAGTTCCGGGTTGTTGAGATAGCCGCGAGCCAGCCCTGTACCGCCGATGTATAACTCCCCGGGGACGCCTACGGGCTGCGGCTGTAAAAAATGATCCAGTACGTATATCCCGGTATTGGCAATAGGCTTACCGATTATAGTTGTTTCCTGCGGCGAAATCCCTATATTGACCGTTGACCCGATGGTCGCTTCCGTGGGGCCGTATTCCACGATATGAGTTAACCGGGAGTTCTTACTCCGGCTCTTTTCTATCAGGTTGGCGCCGGCTTTCTCTCCGCCCAAAATTATAAATCTCATACTTTCGAGATCCTCCGCTTCACACCTGCTTAATAAAGCTTCATACATTCCCGGTACCAGGGCCGCATTGGTTACTTCTTTCTCCTTAATAACTTCTTTTATATAATCATAATCGAATTTTTTAGACTCCGGTATCATTACCAGCATTCCACCGGAAAGCAAACTGGAATAAAAGTTAGAACCGAAGGCGTCAAAAGCATAAGAAAGCAGCAGCAGGGTTACATCCTTTCCGGTAATCCCATAAGCGCCGAGCCGCCAGTGAATAAAATTAACCACACTGCGGTGTTCTACCATTACTCCTTTGGGCTTTCCCGTGGTGCCGGATGTATAGATAACGTAAGCAAGGTCTGTAGGAGCCACTGCTTCCGGCGGCAAACACTTGCCTATATATGGGTCTTCTAAAAAAACCGTCTCGATTGCCAGCGGTTTACCGCACCTCTCCTCTAATCCTATTTCATATAACCGGCGGGAGGTTAACAGTAGGGCTGCCCGGCTGTCCTCCAACATGTAGGATATCCTGTCTTCGGGATACCCCGGTTCTATGGGCAAATAGGCGCCGCCTGCTTTTAGTACGGCCAAAATCCCGGCTGCCATCTCTACGGATCTTTCAACGATCAACCCTACGATGGCGCCCGGTTTTATCCCTTTATTTCTTAAGACTTGCGCCAGTTGATCAGAACTGCGCTGCAATTCCCCGTAGGTTTCGGGTATTAGCAGCCGCTCCTCTGCACCTATTTTCGAACCTTCTACAGCAGTGGCGTCAGCGTTCTTTTCCACCTGTTCGACAAATAATCCAGGCAGTGTTTTATCGGCGGGATACTCAGCTTCCGTACTATTAAACTCAACCAATATTTGTTTTTTTTCACTCTCGGTCAATATCTCGATCTTAAACAATTCCAGACCGGCATTCAAAAGCACTTTCTCCAGCAAAACCGGGAGATGACGGGCAATTTGTTCTATGGTTGTTTTTTCATAGCGCAGCGTATTATACTCCAATTCTCCTGCAACGACGCCGCCGTCCCTGCTGAAACAAAATAAAGTATTAACATTAATATGCTGGATATAATCCCGGTCATGAATGTTGTCAAGTAAAATAGCTGCGTCGAATAAAGGAAAATCCCGGTCCTGGCCCGGGGAAAGCGGCGCAGGTGACAAATCGAGCCGCTGGATCAACATCTCCACCGGGTAATTATGATGCTTGACTGCTGTTAGGACAACCTGTTTTACCCTTTGTAAAAAATCTCTAAAAGTAAGCTTGTCATCCATTTCTATCCTGAAGGGCAGCAAGGTATTAATAAACTCCCCTTCATTTTCCTGCCGGTAAATGGGCGAGCCGATTACGATATCCTTGTCTTTATTCGTACCGCTGCGGTACTTGTCGAGCAATATCGCCAGACCTGCCGTTAGTATTACATGGAGCGCATGATCCGACTCCTTACTTGCCGATATCAATTTAGCTTCCAACTCCCGGCTAAAATCGAGGGCAACTTTATCCCAATCGTATCCTTCCTTCCCGGTTTTCCTAAAATCATAGGGGAAGCTGCTCTTCTGGATTTCCCCGGATAACTGCTGCTTCCAGTAATCCTTTGCTGCCATGTCCTGGCTGCCTGCTATAGCTTGCCTGTCGTGATAATCTCTATTTGCCATGATGCTAAACCTCCGTGATTAGAGCTAAAGTTCAAAATCCATTTCATGAATATTTGATTCTGCTTTTAATAGATCGTGTTCTAATTGAATATCTATCAGTTTAATATCCTTATTCTCCAACAAAATATCGAGGATATCTTTAAAATATTTTTCAAACCTAATAATGGTCTCTCTTTTAAATAATTTAGTCGAGTACTCGAACCTGAAAAACATTCTTTCCCCTATCTCTCCCAGGATTAGAGAAAGATCGAAAAGGGTGTCTCCCCGTTGAAAATCGTAAGAACCGACTTGCGGTGCGGGCGCTTCTCCTTTTGCTTCCTTTACTTCCCGGGCTTCCTGTGTTTCTTTTCCTTCCTTTGCTCCCGGTGTGCGGGGGCCTTCAAAATCAAGTAACATAAAACTTACATCGGATATGGGATTCCGCGACTGCTCCCGCTGCGATACGATCTTATCCACCAGGGTGTCGGTCTGGTAATCCTGGTTTTCGTAAGCTGCCAATATCCTGTCCCGCACTTCATGCAAAAATTCCCTGAAAGTTCTATCTCTGGCCGGGTAATTCCTTAAAAACAGCGTGTTGGCAAACATGCCGATTATCTGCTCTAAATCGCTGTGATTACGCCCGGTCAAAATTGTAACCACAGTGATGTCTTCCTGGCCGCTTAATTTCGATAAAAATACATAATAAATAGCCAAAAAAACCATAAACATAGTGGCCTTCTCTTCCAAAGCAAGAGCTTTCAGGCGTTCTATTTTTTCCTTCTCTATGTCGAAAACCATCCAGCGGCCATCATAACTCTTTTTCGCCGGCCTGTCGAAATCGGTGGGTAAGTCCAACAGCGGCGGTTCTTCTTTAAACAGGTCCAGCCAATAAGTTTCCTGGCTTTTCATCCAGCCGGAATCTAATTCTTTATTATACCATTCGGTGTAATCTTTGTACTGTATTCTTAAGGGCGGTAATTCCTCCCCGCGGTAGGATGCCATTAACTCCTTGAAAAAAATCCCGTTGGATATGCCGTCGGAGATGATATGATGCATATCTAACATCAGGATATAGCGAATAGCTCCGGCTTCGTTTATTTTTATCAGTCCTGCTCGCAGCAGCGGGGCTTTACTTAGGTCAAAGGGCCTTATGAAACTCCTAACCGTCCGGTCTATGAGGGCATCCTGCTCCTGCTTAGAAGAGGAACCTGCCTGCCTGTCCCGGCTGCTGTGGTTTATCTCGAAATGTTCGATATCGAAATCGACTGTATCATGTATCCTCTGCACCGGCTCCCCGGCGATTATTTCAAAGCATACCCTGAAACTTTCATGCCTGCCGGTCAAACGCTGAAATATCTTTTTCACCTTCTCTTCATCGATGTTTCCATCGAGCACGTGGATGAAAGATAGGTTATAGCTTACGCTCGAGGGGTCCATTTTGTTCAAGAACAACATCCTGCCCTGCATGGGGGATACCGGGTAGTATTCTTTCTTTTCTACCGGTTCGATAGTAGAGTAATCGACGCTGCCGCTGCTGCCGTCTATAAATTCAGCCACTTTTTTAATGGTGGCTGCGGCAAAAAAATCAGTTAGGGGAACTTTTATATTTAACACTTTATGAATGTGGGATATGAGGGTCATGGCTTTTAGAGAGTCACCGCCGATTTCAAAGAAATCGTCCCGCGGGCCGATCTCAGCCACTCCGAAAAAATCCTGCCAGAGCGTTAACAGCGCCGCTTCGGTTTTCTTCCCGGGGGCGGCGGGCAGCGGGAGAGACGCTTCATCCCCGGCTGCGGGGGATAACCCCTCACCTGTGCCAGTTTTAGCTTCCTCTTTCGGGCTGTCTGCCTGGAAATGCGCTGCCGGGGCCTTAGCTCCCGGAGCGGTCAAGCTTCCTGCCGTCCAGTAGGGCCGGCGCTCGAAAGCATAAACGGGCAGGGAAACACGTTTTCTTTCCTGGCCGGCGTAAAAGCCCTGCCGGTCTATTTCGATTCCTTCCTGCCATAACCGGCCTATCTTGCTCAAAAGAAAATAGTCGTCGGTGAGCGATTCGCTTTCTTTCGGCCCCCTGATAAGGTGGAGGATCAGGTGATGCGGTTTTTTTTCTTCATGTTGGTGAGCAAAGGTGCTCAATACCCGCCCTGCTCCTACTTCTAAAAAAACAGGCTGTTTTTCTTTTAATAATCCTGTTAACCCGGCGGCAAAACGCACTGTCTGCCGCAATTGTCCTGTCCAATAGCCGGGGTCCGCGGCTTGTTGGACGGTAATCCAGGTGCCGGTAACATTAGAAATATAAGGTATTTGCGGTTTATTTAACTTCACTCCCGCTATTTTTTTCGCGAAATCTTTTAATACCGGTTCCATCATGGCGGAATGGAAGGCATGAGAAGTATGAAGCAGCCGGTGCTTATACTCTTTTTCTTCCAATTCCTTCGATAGAAAACCGATGGCTGCAGCGGGGCCGGAAACCACACACAGGGAAGGACTGTTTTCGGCTGCCAGGGACAACTCTTTGTGCTTACTTAATAATGGCGTTAATTCTTTTTTGGAAAGGGATACGCTCAACATGTCACCGGCCGGCATGCGCTGCATCAACTTTCCTCTTTCCGCTACCAGGGCTAAGGCATCTTCTAAAGAAAAAACCCCGGACAAACAGGCGGCTGTATATTCCCCGATACTGTGACCGGTCATGGCATAAGGTTTGATTCCCCAGCTCATTAATAATTTTGCCAGGGCATACTGCACGGCAAATATCAGCGGCTGCGCGAAGGCGGTATTATTTATGGGGTCTGAATTAGCCACAGAGGACCCGGAGGCGGGTGCTGTCGAATGCTGCTCCGGGTAAAGAATCGCTTTAATATCGAGACCCGACTCTTTCAAAATCTCGAAACAGCGCTCCATTTCTTCACGGAAAACCGGTTCTGTTTTATAAAGGTCTAAGCCCATGTTTACATACTGGGTTCCTTGACCGGGAAACATAAATACTACCGGTTTATTCTCTTCCTTGACCTGCACAATGGGAGACAGGTCGCTGCCCGGGGAGAACGCTGCGATGATTTCGCCCGCCGAGGTGGCGGTGACAGTGCGCCTGTAAGCGAAAGCAGCGCGTCCTACCTGTAAAGTATAGGCAGCATCGGCCAAATTAATGCCCGGATTCTCTTCAAAAAAGCGGGTTAGGTTCCGACTCATTTTGTCTAAAGCAGGCTGCGTTTTGGCGGATAATGTAATTAATTGGGGAGTTTCATTCCTTGCCTCCGGCGGCCCTGCCGG
>JAGLSW010000051.1 GCA_023135565.1 Candidatus Aminicenantota bacterium
TCAATTTATCTGAGCGCTATAGCAACCTATAAAAATCTCAATCCTTTTTCAATTTTGCCATGATTCATGGTAATTGATTATCATCACCGACGGCAACACTTTCTAAATATTTTCCATCCCAGATTTTAGGAGCAGTGACTGTTAAATCCCAGCTTGACTTATCTAGACTTGTTCTTTTATTATATTTCAGATTAACACCTAAAGGATTATGTTCCGTCCCATTATTTTGAAATAACTTTAAATTAAAATTAGCTCCATCAATCTTATTAGGGATAAGAAAAACGGCACCTTTTTCCCCATCTTCATTTTTCGATTCAAAATGGAAACCAACATAAAACTCAGTATAATCTGGATTTTTACTTCCATGATTCGCTAAAGTAATTTCAAAGTAGTCGCCATTGTTTTGTTCAGTAAATGCTTGTTCGCCCCGATGACCTATTTCTTGTGGCTTATTAGAATACGCTTTATTGAGATTATTATATTGCATAACTAAAAGCTTAATTTTTCTATTGTTTTTTCGTTTAACATAATTGAACTTGTTTTTAAATTTAATCTTTTTAATCATTTATTTCTCCTTTTTTTAATTAAGATGTTTATGTTCTCAACAAGATTCTCACATAAGCACAATGATAACAATTCATTTTGTTTCTATTACTACGATTCCTGACTGCACGAACAAGCCGCGATCATTCATTACTATCACCTTAACATTATTTTTACCCGGATATTCTCCGGTATATAAATAATCGTCGTCTGCGTCTTTCTCAATTTTGCCTTTATACACTTTCCAGATTGGGTACCAACCTCCCTCACGACTGTCTACCTTTAATTTTATGAAAACTTGCTTTTTGTTTTTTTTCACAAGCTTTACCGGTGTGAAACATCTTATTTTAGGCATCATATTTTCAAGTTGTGATAAATCATCTACCTCACCCTGGTTATCTAACTCTTTCTGCAGCACACGTTTAATGTCGTTCCGTCTATCATATATGGTTCCATAGGTTTTCACTCTGATTTTTACATTGTCTCGCTCAGGGGGAGGATAATCTGAAAAATCTTCAGACAAATTATTAGGTGAAATAGCCCTTTTGTAGATAAACGACGGCAAATGGTTTTGAAAAAACTCCAAAATATTGTTGGTTTTTTTTGTATAAGATTTTGGTGCTACCGTCATTCTAATGTCTAATATATCATTATCTCTTCTCCACACTTTACGGATAACCGAGGAGTAAGAGTCATCCAAAAATCTTTCTATACTATAATATTTACAAAGATCAAAATTATCCAAATCCAAGCCAATTTTACAATTAAAAAAATCATTATCTATTCGTATACCGGGGATAACCTTTTCCCCAGAGGAAATATCTAAAAAATCCATAAACAATGTGTGTGCTTTTCGTGTAAAAGATGAAAATTTTTTTTCTTCTTTTCCCAAAATATAGAAATCATGTTTTGAATTCGTTTCTTGATGAGGTAAAGTCCAATCCTTGACAACTCTACTTTTATATTCTTCCAAATCGAAATTAGACACCCATTCTTCACACCCGCTCCGGTTACATAATTTAAGAGTGGCATCGAAAACCTTTCCATAGAGCATGCCGTAAGCATGCTTCCCAAAAGATGCACAACAGTGATTTTTAAAACCAATGAGTTGAATACAATAGAGATAATCACCAAACGTTCCATCACAATGATAAGTTAATTTACATCCGATAACATTTGAAAAGGTAACCAATGCTTTTCCCATATCGAGGCAGGAGACTTCAGCCACGCCAAATTTGTGGGTTTTGATCATTTTCACAAATTCCTCTAAATCGAACTTTTTTATGTTAAAAGAATTATTGGTGTATGAAGAACCTTCCTGATTGTAGAATCCACCTACATCATTATAGAGTGCGCAAGTGATTTCCTCGGCAGCAGATGGTTCGTTTCTTGCCCCTTCTGCCCATTTACAGGCATACTCCAGGGCATCCGCCCAGGGTTTAAGCTCCCCTTCTATCCCCCAGGGTAGAACCTGAGGCTCCGCTAAAATGACATATATCCTGTTTTTCGAGGTGCCGATATGTTTACCATTAGAATAGCTGCCGTTAATATCCCAGCAGTGCCATTCCCATTCTTGAACAAAGGCTTTTACTTCACCGGTAGTTTTATTTGGAATATCGAAATAAACCGGACACGAACGGCCGTCTCTAAAACGAACAAGCTTTTCTTCTAAATTTCCGAAATCGCCTTTTGTTCTTACTGCCCTTACCCTGGCTGTTTTCACATCAGTGTTAGCAGTGACAATAGCTTTAATCGTTACATATCTTTCCTTTATATATGCAGCAGGAGAGGATTGCCCATTATTCCACTCAGGAGGAATTATAGGGGTTGAAAGATTCTTTCTAATATTGATGGCATCACAATCGCTGCAATCCTCATCATGATTGAAGGAGATACTTTCCAGGCATAACCACAATTTTGGCACCAAAAACCCTTTTTGAGAAATTCCGTCAACTATATCCTCTCCTTTGTTATATATGCCCAAAGGAGGAAAATCCACCACTACATCATACCCCTTTTCGCAGATAGTAGGTCCTATCCACACTTCTGTATAGATCACCTCTTCGTTACTGTGGGAGATATCGACGGACTCATGCCCACCGGACACATCTCCTTTTAATTTCTTTTTATACTCCCAATTTGTTCCATGACTAAAAACATATACCCTGGCTTTCTTTTTATCTCCGAAACGTTTGCGCTTCACTGCTATCCATACCGTTTCTTTAGGAGAAAAATAATCTCTATATATTGGGTGTAATGGATCGATAAACTCTCCATCTATATCCTCCGGTGGTTTTTGACATGCCAGTTCTGCCACTATGTGTTCTTTTTTCGAGCTTAAATCATCCGCTGAAAGAGACCCATTACCCAGCCAGACCAAACCGGTCAGGAAAACCAGGATTAAATAAATTGCTTCACTTCTCTTTATCCAATTCCTCATGTGGTGTTCTCACATCTCCTTATCATTTTTTTTACATCTCCGTTTACCATTACCTTTTTTAACAAACCGGAAAACAAAAGTCAAGCCCTACAAGAAAAAAATCTCAAAAAAAAATTCAATCCGCGGCAGAGGACGGCCCCAGCTTTCAGCGCCGGCAGGAGAACTCGTCGAAATCTACCGGCCTCTCCTAAAAAAGGAAAAAATTCACTCATCGTTGACAGCCACAGGTCAACGTTGGATAAAATTTACTCGTCAACCAGGGGGGCAGCCCGCTGTATGGCAGCAGTTGGATAACAAAAATAAACCATCGAGGAACAGGTGCTTGATTTTTGATTTCCCGGGGAAAAACGGGAGTTGACAGTGACACAGATTAATACTATACTGGTAAAGATGAAAGAAAAAGAGATAGATATCGAAAAAGCCCGGCTGTTCCTGCAAGAGAAAGAAAATATTAAACGCCGGAAAAAACAACAAGAAGTAGAAAACATTATCGAAAAACTCAAAACGCTGGGAAATTACTGGAAAAAATATAAAGTAAAAAAAGTCTATCTCCACGGTTCCATGGTAAACGGGATATTCTATGACGGTTCCGATATCGATATAGCTGTAACCGGGGTGGGGTTCCAGGAAGTGCTGAACCTGTTCTCCGACATCGGCAGGCATTTCGACAGGGTCGTCGACGTGCGCAGCCTGGAAGACCTTCCTTTTAAAGAAAAAGTCCAACAAAAAGGAGTCCTGATTTATGAAGACTAAATTGGCAGTGCTAAAAAGCGAAATATCAGCAGACATAGAAAAAATCGACCGCCTGTTTGAAAAGTTTACCCTTTCCTGGGAAAAGTTTCAAGCACAAAGGAAAAAATAGAACTGGTCACAAACTGTGACCACCTTGCCCGAATAAAATATTCGTCTACACTTCCATATGCTTTTACTGAATATGGGGCAATTATGGCAGCGAACATACTGAGGAGTGACTATGCAGTAAAAATAAGTATTTATATAGTGAGAGCATTTACAAAATTAAGAGAGCTTTTATTATCCCATAAGGAGTTTGCTGAGAAATTAAAACTGCTCGAACAAAAAATTGAAAAACATGATGTAGTGATTCATTCATTGGTTACAGCTTTAAGCCGATTGATGAAACCAGGTGATCCTCAAAAGAGGAAAATAGGTTTTAAGCAAGATGATATATGACTACCTGCAAATGCCACCGGCTGCCAGCCAAAGACGACCATATCGAGGTCGCCTTTGACCGGTTCTATATCAATTTCGACTAACTTCTAAATTAAATCGAAACAAAAAAGCCCGCCATACTACTTCTTTACCCTGATGGGGAAAGGAGGACGCTTGCGCTTTTCGGGCGGGTTCTTTTTCAACTCTTTCATAATCACTTCAATGGCCTTCTCTAACTGCGGATCCCGGCCTTTAATCATTTCGGCAGGCCACTGCTCTACTTCTATGTCCGGCGGCACACCCTCGTTCTCTACGAGAAAACCGTCCTTAGTCCAAAAACCTACATTGGGGGCCGTCACCCGGCCTCCATCCATCAGCGTGGGGTACCCTAAGGTGCCTACCAAACCACCCCAGGTCCTTTTGCCCACCAATTTTCCCAACTTGAACTTGCGGAACATCCAGGGCAGCAAATCTCCGCCTGAACCGGCGGTTTCGTCTATAATCATTACTTTAGGCCCCTGGATGGATGCGCCGGGAGATTTGAAATCGGCGCCGTACCGGGTGGCCCAACTGCAAGTATAAGGCCGCAAAAGGATGTCGATATAATAGTCGGCTACAGAACCGCCTGAGTTGAACCTTTCATCCACGATAATCGCCTCTTTATGCGCCTGGGGGAAAAAGTAACGTTTAAAATAAACGTATCCCCTGCCGGCAGTATTGGGCACATATACATAAGCCACTCGACCGCCGCTGGCTTTATCGACTTTCTCGATGTTGGCTTCGATCCAGGCGCGGTTGCGCAGAGCGTTTTCCCCGCGTATGGGTACAACCTTTACCGTGCGGGCGTTTTTACCCCCGGCATCGGGACCTACGGTTATCTCCACGATTTTTTCGGCTGTATTTTCAAAAAACCGGTACAGGTTATCCGGGGCTTTGACTTCCCTGCCGTTGACTTTTAACAGGTACTCTCCCGCTTTTACATTTATCCCGGGTTCGGTCAGGGGAGAACGGAGATCAGGCGTCCAGTTAAGACCGCCGTAGACTTTCTTAAAACGGTAACGGCCATTCTCTATAACATAATCGGCTCCCAATAAACCGCCGGGAATTTCTTCCGCTGTTTCTAAATAATCCCCCCCCCGGACTCCGTGATGCCCCACAGCCAGTTCGCTGCACATCCAACGAATGACACGGTTAAGGTCCGCACGGCAGGATAGATGGGGCAGGAAAACCGAATATTTCTCGCGCATGCCCGGCCAATCGGCGCCGTGCATGTTGGGGTCATAAAAATAATCGCGGTTGATACGCCAAGCTTCATCGAAAATCTGCCGCCATTCCGCGGCGGGATCGATCTTCACCTGGATATCGTCGGTCTTAAGTTTGCCTTTTCCCGGTTTGATCTTCCCGGCGGCAGAGGTAATCGACCAACTGCGGTCCATCCTATAAAGCACTTTCTTTTTGTCGGCGGAAAGGAAATAGTTTTCGACCTTAGAAAGTAGTTCCTCGCTTTTACGCTTTTTGAGATCGAATTTTTTTAATTTGGGGGTGCCGTAAAAATCGCCATCAACGCCCAACCCTTCAGCTTCCAAATAAAATAGGTTCCCTTCATCACCGGCCTGGAGGTTCGTATAGCTTCCGGCGGGAAGCGGCAGCGTTAGGATGCGTGTCTCTATGCCTTCAAAATCAATGGTAACGGATTTCGCGGATGTGGTTTTAGCTTTGCCTTTTCCTTTGTTTTTTTCTTTTTTGTCTTCCTCTTTGCCGGCGCTGCCTTTCTCTTCGTCGCTCTCTTTGGATAGGGGCGACGGCAGGTCGCCGGGCAGCACGGTCAGGTAAATGGAGCGGTTGAAACGCATGTCTTCATTGGACATATCGAACCAGTTAACCACCGGCCCGGCATCGGTGGAGGCAAAGAAATAGAGGTATTTGCCGCTCTTATCGAACACCGGTTCATTGGCGTCGCTCATGCCGTCGGTAATGGGAAAAGATTTGTCCCGCTGGATGGAGTACACATAGACCCGGCGAAAACTCGAAGAGGTGTTGACCGCATAAGCGATCCATTTAGAATCGGGCGACCAATTGCCCTTGAAAGAAGGGAAAGCCCCGGGGGCATATTGGTAATCTCCGGCGATCCTTTTACACTTGCCGCTATCTAAGTCGATCCAATACAAACTTTTGGAATTGTCGTTATAGGCAATTTTCTTGTTGTCCGGGGACCAGACCGGCGCGTTGTAGAAACCGGCGCCTTTGACCTTGAATATTTTGACTTTTCCTTTGCCGTCCCGGGCCTGGATGTGGAGCTTGTATTCGCCTCCGGCATCGGAAAAATAGGCGATGGATTTACCGTCGGGAGACCAGGCCGGTGAACGTTCATGACTGCCGCTGGTGTTTGTCAAGATGCGGGGGTCGCCTTTTTCCGCCGGCAGGGTTACAATTTCGCCCCGGTATTCGAACAGGGCCCGCGCCCCGGAGGGGGAGATGGCGGCATTACGAATAAAACGGGGATTTTTTGCATAGCGCGGTCGTACTTCTTGCAAATCGGCTGCCACACCGATGGTCAATTTGCGGGTGGATTTTTGCTGCATATCGAAAAGATGCAGGTAACCGGCTTGCTCGAAAATGATGTTCCCGGCTCCAGCGGCGACTTTTAAAATAGGAAAATCTTTAAATTGTGTCAACTGCTTTATTTTTTTAGACTGGGTATCATAAGAGAAAAGGTTAAATTCGCCGTTCCGGTCAGAACGGAAATAGACCCTGTCCCCGATCCACACCGGGTCCGTGTCGTTGCAGCGGCCTTTAGGTTGGGACACCTGTTCTACCGCATGGTCTGAGAAGGTATAGAGCCAGGTTCTCGTAGTCCTGCCGCCGCGATAATGTTTCCATTGCCCAAAAGGTTCGGACAGCGGGGTATAGGCCATCCTTTTACCGTCGGGCGAGTAGGCTGCCCGGAAGGCATTGGGGATATCCAGGGCCCGGGGGAAACCGCCCTGTACGGGAACAGTAAAGAGCCGGTCGAACCTCCGGCTGAAAACACTGCGGTTAGAAATAAAGAGAACAGCGGAACCATCAGGGGTAAAACCGCGCACAAGATCGTCATTCGGGTGATAAGTCAGCCGTTTAGGAACTCCTCCTGCCACCGGCACCACGAAAACATCCCGGCTGCCGTCATATTCGCCGCTAAAGGCGATCAATTTCCCGTCCGGTGAAAAGAAGGGATCGGTTTCCATGCCTTTAGCGGAGGTCAGGCGGCGCACTGCCGAGCCGTCGATACCGGCCACGTAGAGGTCGTTGGCATATACGAAAGCGATATGGCTTTTGCTGACAGCCGGATGACTCAGCAGCCGGGTATCTTTGATGTTTATCCCTGTAACGGCCCACAAGGAAAGGGAAAAGCTCAATACTAACATAAAAAAGACAGAAAAAATTCTCTTATTCATTATGATCTCCAAATTATTTTTAATAAATGATATACGTAAAAACCCCCCAAAAAGTTAGCCGCGGCGGGGGCCCAGGGCGGCGTTTTTCGCTTTTTTCAACAAAAGTTTTGATCAAACTTTTTCAAAAG
>JAGLSW010000510.1 GCA_023135565.1 Candidatus Aminicenantota bacterium
AAACTTTTTTGAAGGTGCGGTGTGCCGCTGGCCCCCAACTTCAATTCAATGGGGGCGTCACCCGGCAGGGCCGCCGGAGGCCGCTTTGTGGGAGATGCCGTATTTTTCCATTTTCCGCATCAACCGCTTGTAGTCGATTTTCAGGATAGCAGCGGCCTGCATGCGCTTGCCGCCGGTCTGACGCAGTACTTCGCGGATAGCCCACTCTTCCAACTCAGCCAGCACAAAAGTGGGCGGCTGGAACGCTGCCTCCGGTTCTTTTTCGTTCTCTTCGGTTTCGCCGGGTTCGAGCACGGTTGTTATGCACCCGGCTCCGAGCTTGTCGTTTTCGCAAAAAAGCACGGCCCAGCGCATGACATTTTTCAACTGGCGCACATTTCCCGGCCAGTCGTAATCCACCAGCACTTTGAGGGCTTCGGCGGAGATGCCGGTAATTTTTTTATTCAATTCGCCTATGGTGTCGAAGAAAAACCGCTGCGCCAGCAGGGGAATATCTTCGCGCCTTTCCCTGAGCGGCGGTATGTGGATGTCGAACTCGAAGAGGCGATAAAAAAGGTCTTCCCTGAACTTTTTCTGCGCTACTATTTTTTTGAAATCCACGTTGGTGGCGCAAATGATGCGCATGTCGGTGTCTATGGCCGTGGTGGTGCCTAAAGGATATATTTTCCTGTCTTCTACGGCCCGGAGCAATTTGGTCTGCACCTGGGGCGACATGTTCTGGATGTCGTCGAAAAAAATAGTGCCGCCGCCGGCGCTTTCTAAAAAACCCTTTTTGTCCCGGTCGGCGCCGGTGAAAGCGCCTTTTTTGTGACCGAAAAGCTCGCTTTCTACAAGGGTTTCCGGTATGGAGCTGATGTCCACCTTAACGAAAGGCTGGCCTGCCCGCCGGCTCATATTATGAATCGAATTGGCCATCATGGATTTGCCTACCCCGGTCTCGCCCTGGAGCACTACGGAAAAATCGGTGGCTGCCACCTGGCGCACTTTTTTGATAATTTCCCGCATCTGCCGGGCATTGCCCCAAAAACTGGCCAGGGTGTTCTGGATAACGCCGCTGAGGTTTTCGATTTCGTTTTCCTGGACTAAGGGCAGGCCGCATTTGTACAGGGCGTCGATGAACACGTCTTCTTCCACGGGTTTTTGCACGAAGCGGTCGATGCCGATGTCTACGGCTTCTACCATGAGTTCTACTTCGCTAAAAGCGGTAAAAATGATAACCGGGGTATCGGGGCTTTTTTGCTTCACGCGCTTTGCCATCTCTAAGCCGTCCATAACGGGCATGCGAATGTCGGTGACGATCATATCCGGCGCCTGCTGCTCGAAGGCTTCCAGCCCTTTTTGGCCGTTTTCCGCGGCGTATACGCGCTGGAAAATCAGCTCCAGGAATTCCACCATTCCCCTGCGCAGGGTATTGTCATCCTCGACGCACAATATGGAGAGTTCTTTTAATGCCGACAGGTTGTCCTTGTTTTCCTGATTGTTCGGTTTCATGTTTTATTCCTCAGTTCCAGGGTGAATTCTGCTCCTTCGTTTTCACTGCGGGCGGAAATAGAACCGCCCATCTGGTTCTCGATGATCATTTTAGAGATAAATAAGCCGATTCCAGTCACTTTTCCTTCATCACGGGGCGCAAAATAGGGTTCGAATATTTTGTCCATGATATTGGCCGGGATTTTGCAGCCGTTGTTAGAAATTTTAATCACGATTTTGCCCTTAAGCCGGGAAATATAGAAAAAAATGTCACCCTGCTCTTTTTTCAGCAGGTCCTTTTCCCGGCCATAGGTAATGGCGTTTTTAGCGTTCTTAATAATATTAACCAGCACCAATTTGAATTCGCTGCCGCAGCCGGCGGCGTAGAAAGAGCTTTTTTTCTCATAGTCGAAATGAACGGCAATTTGCTGATTCTCTAACTGGGTGCGCATCAGGGCAATGGTTTCCTCTATAACTTTTTCCACCTGGAAGGTTTCCCGGGCTTTGGCGGGTTTAAAATAGTTCCTGAAATTGTCTAAGGTTTTAGACATATATTTTACCCTTTCCAGCGCTTCCGTTGAAGATTCTTCCAGCAGTTCAGCCGAAAATTTATCTACTTTATATGCCCGGCGCAATCTCTGCAAGATGATGCTGATAGTGGAAAGCGGCTGCCGCCACTGGTGAGAAATAGCGCCTACCATTTCTCCCATGGCTGCCAGTTTGGACTGCCGCAGCAGGATTCGACCCTGCTGTTCCCGTTTTTGCAGTTCTGCTTTTACCCGGTCTTCTAAGCCGCGGTTAAGGGCTTCTAATTGGGTAGATTTTTCATGCAATTCCGCGGTTCGTTCGGCTACTCGCTGTTCTAATTCTTTTTTTGCTTTTTTCAGTTCTACTTCTACTTTTTGCCGTTTGGCTATACAGCGGGACACAATAAAACCGAATATTATAAAAGCGCTCAGGAGAATCATGCGCAGGTGAAAATGATGGAAGGATATACGGGTGATGAATGTTTCCATGTATGAAGCGCAGCCTGAGTAGAGAAAATCGAAAGCAGTATCCAGCACCCAGGCCAATACGCCCAGCAAAATCGAAAGAATTAGTACTTCTTGTTTCGTTTTGTCGCGTTTGTTCTTCAACATGATTATTCAACTCTTAGCTTTTTACGTGGCAGTAAAACATTATACGATAATTACTTCATTATGTGCAAGTAATATTTTTTTCTTTTTTTGCCTCCGGCGGCAAGGGGGGCTTTTTTGAAAAATTGCCCCCCTTGACCCCCCAAAAAACTTTTGTTGAGCCGCGCCGCCCTCCGGGGCCTAAAAACCACCGGTTGGAACGGCGCAGGGAAACATTTTAAAAAATAATATCTAAGTAAACCTGCAGCAGGCAGCCCCTTATAGGGTACCCGCGCCGCCCCTGGGGCCTACAAACGACCTGTTGTAATTAACTGGATAGGCACTAACAGAAATTATCCGGTTATCCTGTCTCGATAAACAGCCCCTTATAGGCTCCCCGTGCCACGGGGTTAGTTTGTTAAGACCAATTCGAAATCGTCGCCGACTCCGCCGAATCTGCTGGAACTGCGCGAGAAAAAGATAGTAATACTGGTGTTGGATGCGCCGGTGGTAAAAGTAATCGACTTCTGCTGCCAGTTCCTGGAATCGGTAAACTGGGCCGTCAAGTCGCTGCCGCCGTAATTCTTGACGCCTAAATAAACGCCGGAATTGGCTTTTGCTTTACCCCAGGCCGACAGCGTGTAGGTTGTGTTGGCGCATAAGCCGGTTATCACCTGCTCTACGGCGCTGCCGCCGCCATCCAAACTAATCCCGTAAGAACCGCTGTAAGAGTCGCCGCTTACGCTTACGCTGCCGATTTCCGTCCAGCCGGAAGTAGAACCGGTTTCAAAACCGGCGTTGGTGATATCGCTCAGGCAAGAACCGCCTTCAAGTACGGTTATATAATCCACTTTGGTTTCCGTGTCACTGCCCGCTGAATTGGTGGCCGTCAACTCTACCGTGTAGGTTCCGGCTGTGCTGTAGGTCACTGAAGGATCCTGTGCCGTGCTCGTGCCGGGAGTGCCGCCGCTGAAAGTCCAAGACCAGGAAGTAGGAATGTTGGTGGACAAATCGGTGAACTGTACGCTGCCGCCTTCGTTAACCGTGGTAAGATCGGCGCTGAATTCCGCCACCGGGGCCTGCGGGGGGGCTGCTATAGTAAACTCATGGGGATCGGGCGATCCGATCAGGGGATGCGCGCCGGTGCGGCCCGACGTGTCGGACACTTGAATGTAATAACCGATTTCGCTGCCCTGGGCCTGGTCGGGAATGCTGGCTGTATAGGTGTTTCCCGAGGTGTTGGTCATATCCACGGAGTAAAAAGAGCCTTCATCCACCTGGTAAAAGATTTTCGCCGAACCGCTGACTACCGGCATTCCGCTGTAAGGAATAATCTCAGCGCTGATTTGATAGCCCGGTAAATCGGGTTTTTCACCTAAAAGCGGCATATGCTGGATATACAGCATGCCCCGGTCGGCAACGCCTTTTGCCCGGCAGTGCAGTGCATCGGTGCTCTGCCAACTGCCGGTAAAACCGAGTACTTCATACCCGGGCATGGCTGCCTGGTAAACAGCGATGGCGTCGGCATCTTCGGCTGAGCCGGTAATAGGCACCAACACCTTGTCGTTTAAGATCAAGGAATTGGTATAAGGTTGGCCATAGGGCGAATATACCCGGTAAACCTGGTAATTGTTACCGTAAGCAGAAGTTTGGGAAGCAAAATAAGCAGCCATGTCTTCATATTCCTGGTACTGGCTGTCCTGGGTGCGTACCTGGCCGATCAAGATTTTGTCTACATCTAAATATTTACCCCAGCAGTCCACGTGTTTGATGTAGTCGCCTAAGGGATCAGTGGTGACATGGTAGGTGCCGATACCTAAATAGTCGCTCATGACCTGGTCGATTTGTGTGTAGGTTTTATCGGTGTTCTCTTCCCACACTAAGTCGGTAGATACAGAAAAACCATAACCATCGGTCATATAATTTCCACCCGTATGAACTAAGTCCATTTCGTACAGGTCGATTCCTAAAAATGTCGCCATTTCCGCCGGGATATCATTGTCGTTGTACCTGGGCCTGTCATAGGTGAAGTCCATAATGCTGATGCCGCTATTGCCGTCAGTGACATACCAGGGGCCGTAATCCCGCGTCCAATAAGAATCATGGGGCGCATACAGGAAATTGCAGTTGCTCATGTTGACGCCGTTGGCGCTGTACAGGTTCCTGACTGTGGTTTCCTCGGCAACGTCGTCTACGATGGTGGTGACCATCACATCTTCGGACATTTCCGCCACTACGGATACCGGGATGCCTAAAGGATATGCGATTAAAACGCCTTCCATGGTTTCGAATTCCGCGATGTTACGAACAGGAACCGGCGGCGGGGATGTTGCCCTCAGGCTTTTTACCGCTTCTAAATAAGCCGGCATCAACTCTTTTTCCTTTTTGCTCATCTCGTGGGTGAGATTGTCGGCGAATGCCTGGAAAGAGAACATTACCAACAGGAAAAAAAGTAGTGTGAAAATTCTTTTGTGTGTCATATTGACCTCCTCAAGTAAATATAATTTAGTTTTCAAATTTTTATACAGGTTGTAGTAAAAAAAACTTAATTAACTTTCCCAATTAATAGTACTTTAGAATAAGGCCTCTGTCAATTGGACTAAAGACCTATATTTGGTATGATAGACAAAATTATTTTATACAACTAAAGTTTTATGTTGTCATTTTGGCTGTAGGCCCAAATCTTGCCTCCGGCGGCCCTCCGGGGGTGCCCCCATTGAATCATCGTTGGGGGCCGCGGCATACCGCACCTTTGAAAAAGCTCCGCAAAACTTTTAATTATTTAGAATCAAAGGCGCTCACCCGCTGCCTTCTTGCGGCGAAGCCGCTTATCGCCTCACCACGCCGTGGGGCCGCGCCACGGGGCTAAAAGAAGAGCTTTCTTCTTAACCATCCGAGAGACTTGTAAGTCACCCAGAACAGGGGATCAAAAATACACCGGGGCGTAATCTCCACTTGCAGCCTGTTCTCCACAGGCTTCGCTCCTAAAGAAGAAATTATAGAAAACTCCAGGCTCTTAAATTGATCACAGGCAAAATTTATAAACTGCTGGGCTCCCAACTCCTTTTCGGTAAAGGATTTTAAATGGGCGGAAACTTCCGCCATACCGGCTATATGTGCTTTCAAACGGAGGTTTTGTAAATTATCCAGGTCTCCCGCTTGCAGGTAGCTGCGGATACTTTCCCACCTGTCCAACCGCGAACCCAAAAGATCTCCTTTACTGAAAACAACCAGTAAATGCTGCTCGGAAGGCTCTCCGCCTAATTCGATTAACCCCTGCACATAGGTGGAAAGCAGTTCATGCATTTTCTCGCCGTCAAAATCGAGGCCAACCGGTTTATACTGAAAAAAAGAGAAGAAAAATATAAGGTCTTGCCGTGCCCGCGAAAACCGACCGCGCGGATCACTTCTACGGGGGTCGAAGAGTTCTCCGCATACTCCCGGGGGATGTTGGAATTGCACTCTAAACAGGAATAATTTTTTTTTTATCTTTATCTTTCCGCGCGGAAATAGACCGTTTCGCCAGACAGTAGGGACATAGTACGTTTTTTCTCATGAATTTTATTTTTTATCCTGATTTTTCACTTTTTTGATTTCGATGGCTTTCATGTATTTCATGCCTGTGGTCCAGGATGAAACTAAAGCAATGACAAAACCGGGGAAACCATCTAAAAAACCGGCTTTCCATACGTAAAACCGTAAAAAAGTAATGGCCGGCAGCAGCAGGGCTCTTAAATAGAGGAATTTTTTTTTGTTTTTTACGATGTCTTCGGCCTGCATGTAGGAATACTTGTTCATCCGCAGCACATGGTCGCTCATATCCCGGTAGGTATAATGGAGAATATCACCGCCGATTCTACCGGTTCTGCCTGTTAGAATTAGCCCTTCGTGAATTCGTCCCCGCCACCGACTTTTCTCTTTTTTAAACAAACGTAATTTCCTGTCCGGGTACCAACCCGAATGCTTAATCCAACGGCCCATGTAAAAAGTCTTCCTGTTGATCAAAAAACCGTCCGCCTCGATCTCTTCCTGTGCTTTTAGTTTTAGGATCTCTTCTTTTAACCGGGGCGAAACTCTCTCATCAGCGTCTAAATTCAAAATCCATTCGTTTTCAGCTTTTTCTATGGCGAAATTTTTCTGCGAACCATAATCTATAAACTTTTTTTGGAAAATCCGGGCGCCGAATTCCCGGGCGATTTCTACGGTTTTATCTGTAGAGTAGGAGTCTACTACCACGATTTCATCCGCCACTTCGAGACAACTGTCCAGGGTATCCCGGATGCGGTCTTCCTCATTTAACGCAATAATCACAGCCGATATTTTCATCTAAAATGTGTTCCTCCACGTTAAAACTTCTATAACGCGGCCCCCGGCGCGGAGGGCAATATCTAAGTTTCGCTCTTTTAAAGAGTAGGGTTTATTTTAATTATAAAAAGAACTTTTGTCAAATTTCGGGTGAAGCGCTTTTGCCCCTTGGCCTCCGGCGGCCCCTGCCGG
>JAGLSW010000511.1 GCA_023135565.1 Candidatus Aminicenantota bacterium
ATAAGGCTGGAATTGTCTGATTATTCATCTCATCTATCAGGTTGTCGATGTCAACATTTTGAGGAACCCGGATATTTGCTTTTTCAGCTTTTTTCATTAGCAGATGGAATTTTTTCAGGTTCTCCGCTGCATCGGGCGACACTGCTTCCGGCATCTCCATATCATCAGCAGGCACAGGAAAAACCAGGATTTCCAGTCCCCGGTGGATATATTCTTTAGGGATATTAATAACCAATTGCTCGTTTTCCACACGTCTTATTTCTCTTATCATTTTTTACACCACTGTAATTATAATACTAAAAGTCGATTTTAACAACCACTTAGAACGAAATTTTCGTTTAGCGGCTGCCGCGGAAAATTTTGAAAAATGGGAAGATATAAGATATAATTACAGGTAACATGTAAAAAGGAGGCTCCACATGAGATACTCAAAAACTATCTTATTTCTAATTATTATAGGGCTGGCGGTGCTCTCGCTGGTCGGCGCGGACGCTCCCCGCGGCGCTTTCTTAGGTGAATTAACCTGGCCTGAAGCCGAAGTCAGGTTGAAAGAAGCTCCCCTGGTGATTGTGCCTTTCGGAGCCGGCGCCAAAGAACACGGCCCGCATTTACCGATGAACGCCGATGCTAAAGTGGCGGAATACCTGTGTCAAAAAGCGGTTGCCGCGCTTCCTGTGGTGGTTGTTCCCCCTGTCCGGCACGGTTGGTTTCCCGCTTTCCGCGACTATCCCGGCACCGAAATCGCCGACGGCGATGTGTTTCGCCGTTTTATATATGAGATCGCCAAATCCTTGATTAAAAACGGAGCCAAACGTATCGTATTCTTGAATACCGGGATATTTAAAGCCACCGGCCTGCCTTTGGCCATGGTGGCGCGGGAAATCAGGGTGGAATACCGTATCCCGGCCTTAGTGGTTTCCTGGGATGACCTGGAAGACAAAGAAATCGAAAAATTACAAGAACAAAAAATAGGCGGCCACGCTGACGAAATCGAAACCTCTATTCATCTTTTTTTGCAGCCGCATTTAGTGCAAATGGAGAAAGCCGTGCCTGATTATGGAAAGCCTGTTAAGAAAGATTACGCCGGTTACCGGCCGGGCCTATTCTCGAGGAATCCCGGAGATCCGGCATATTCGAAAACCGGATTGTTAGGCGATCCCACGAAAGCCACCGCGGAGAAAGGCAAAAAAGCCTTAGACATCATGACAGCTAATTTTATAAAAATCCTGGCAGGTTTCGCAGCCTCCTCCTGTCCTACCGGTTAACACACCCACTCCGCTTCGCGTCCAATTTCCTCAAGAGAAGGACGTGGGGGTTGACAGAAAGTTATTTTAATAATATATTTAGAATATGATAAACAAGGATGAAGAACTCTCGCGGCTTGTCAATATTATCGTTAAAAAAATATTCCCCCAGAAAATTTTACTTTTCGGTTCACGGGCGGCGGGCACAGCTGGCGAAAAGAGCGATTATGACATTTTTATCCTGGTAAAAAAATGCGTCAGCACCCGGAAAATCGAAAAAGAGTTATATTATTTAATGGCGAAAGCAGGTATCGGGATACCTGTAGATTTGATTGTTGAGACAGAAGAAAAATTTGAGAAGCTAAAGGGCAATCACTACCTGGTATATAATCAGGTAAGTAAATACGGGAAAACAATTTATGAGAAAGATACCCCTGTACCGGCAGTGGCTTAACCGAGCCAGGAGTAACCTGGAACGGGCAAGAACCGGTAAATTTTCACGTCACATTTTATTTGAAGATTTGTGTTTCGATTGCCAACAATGCGTTGAAAAAGCGCTAAAAGCGCTATTGGTTTTCAAAAACATTAAATTTGATTGGACTCATAATATCGGTGTTTTAATAAATGCACTGGAAGACAATCAAATCCAGGTGCCCGATGACATCAAAAAATCGGCGTCACTTTCTGTATATGCAGTTAGAACAAGGTATCCCGGAGAGTATGAAACGGTTACTAAAAAAGAATTCCAGGAAGCGCTAAACATAACAGAATTTGTATTCAAGTGGGTCAAAAAAAATTCTAAGCAAGAAAAAGACGAAAAAGGGGAATAGAAACGCTTCGACATCCAGGCCCGCCTTAAACAAGTAATTTAGAGTTGGAATTTTTTTCTACTAAACGTTTGGGAGACATGAATCGTATTTAAAACGAAAATGAGACAATTACAAGAAAACGCTCTAATTGAAAAAGCCCTGCAAGGCGACCTCGAGGCTTTCGAAATGCTGGTGAAAAAATACCAGTCCTCCTTAGTGGCTTTAGCCTGGAATATCTTAGGCGACCCGGACGACGCCCACGATGCCGCCCAGGAAACCTTTCTGCAAGCCTATACCAACCTGGAACGTTTCGACCGGGAAAAGAATTTCAAAACCTGGATTTTTTCTATCGCGGCCAAAAGAAGCATCGACCGCCTCAGAAAACAAAAGTCTTTTTTGAAATATTTTAACAAAACTATAAAAGAAAAAGAGCAAAACCCGAATCCGCGGGTGACACAAAAAAACGAAAAAATCGAAGATTCGGAGATTTTTTCCCCGCTGTTGGAGAAACTGAAAAACAAAGAACGAATCGCTATTTCTCTTAAAATAAACGAAAACTATTCGGCCAAAGAGATCGGCGCGGTGCTGGACTGTTCGGAAAGCACAGCCCGGGTGCACCTGTTTAACGCCCGCAAAAAATTAAAAAAGGAGTTGGAGGTGAATAAATGACTTGTTTAATGTATAAACTTTTGTATAGAATCTTACCGGTAAACAGCTTCCGTGCTTTCCTGGTAGACAAACACCTCTCTTCTTGCCGCGCCTGTTCCGGCGAACTGGCTGAAGATGTGGTGATCGAGAAAAAAATCGTCACCTCCGAAAACATAAACCCGGGCATGGACTTATGGCCCGGGATAAAAGACGGCATTCTCGCTTTAGAAGGAGCGCAGCGGCGGCAGCCGGAAAGAGTTTCTTTAAGCACGTTCTTTTTCGGCAGGAAGTGGCAGTTTGGGTTAGCCGCGGCGCTGCTGGTATTGGCGCTGTTAGTTCCCATCCTGTTGTATCGCGGCAGCGATGTGGCAGACCCGGAAACCGCCGGTATCGTAAACAGCGAGATCGTGGTGAAATCTATCAGGATCGAGAACCGGCCGGCCAAGACTTTTTACTTTCAATCGGAAGACGCCGACAAGGTAATCGTTTGGGTAAAACCCCGTGGCACGGGGAACCCATAAGGGGCAATCTATCAAGTTAGAATAGCCGGGTAGTTTACCTAACATCTATACAGCAATTAAAGCCGGTCTGTTGTAGGCCCCAGGCGTGGCACGGGGAGCCCATAATATAAATGTCTGTCGCGCAGCGACTTAACAAAAGTTTTTTGGGGGGTCAAGGGGGGCGATTTTTCAAAAAAGCCCCCCTTGTCGCCGAAGGCAAATAAAAAGGAGTAAAAAAAATGATACAAAAAAAATTAGTTTTACTGTTAGTATTAATGTTATTAATGTTCGCATCCGCGGCAGGGTTGTTTGCCGCCCCGGATGTGTTGGTTGACCTGCGCCTTTACGAAGGAGCCAGGGAGAGAGGGAAAGAGAAGACCAGTGTGATTACTTCTTATCACTTGAAAGCCATCTCTTCTGCCGGAAAAATCCTGGACGTGGATCTTTCCGGCGAAAAAGCCGAATTAGAAAAGATATTCAACCTGGAGGGCATCAAGTTGATGACCCAGGTAAAATGGGGTTGGGGCCGTGATTTGACAGACAAGCAATTCCAACTGGTAGTGCTGAACGGCCACAAATTTATCATACATTTGACCCTGATGGAGAAGTCGGACCACTTCAAATTGGAAGTAATGGAAAAGGGCAGCGAGAAAGAAAAAAAAGACTTAGAAACCATCCTTATTATCCCCCAGGGTAAGACAACGGTTTTCGGTTTCGAGGATGCGGCGGGGAAGCCCTATTTCCTTTCCTGTCAAAGGCACCCGGACACGAAAGGCGACCCGGACGAACCGGTAAAGGTGCCGCCCATCAAAAAACCCCTGCTGATAAGAAAGATCAAGCCCATATACCCGAAAGAAGCATTGCGAGCCGGTGTCAGCGGCACAGTGACCTTAGATGTGATCACCGGCGTATATGGTAGAGTGGCCGATATTACCCGGGTAGAAGGACACCCGCTGCTGCATAAGGCTGCTTTAGAAACTGTCGGAAAGTGGGTATATGAACCCTTTATTTTACATGGCAAACCCTACAAAGCGACTTTTACCGTAGTGATCAGTTTTTCTTTGAACAAGGGCAAAGATGAAGGAAAAGTAGAGATAGAACCGGTCAAGGTCGATCAAAAGGGGAAGCCCAAATTAATAAAGAAAGTAGCCCCGAAATATCCCGAAGAAGCATTAAAAGCAAAGGTCGGCGGGGTAGTGATATTGGAAGCGGTTACCGGTATCGACGGCAGTGTGAAAAATATTTTGAAGATCAAAGGACACCCGCTGTTGACCAAAGCGGCGGAGGATGCGCTGCGGCAGTGGAAGTACGAACCTTATATCATTAATGGAAAACCCAGGGAGGTACGGTTTACCGTCTCTGTAAATTTCAATTTAGCTAAAAAACGGGCGGTGCCTGCAGCCCATGAGGGGCCTGGGAAAAGCATCTCCGAGTAGGTTGATCAAAAAGTCTGTTTTTTAGCAAACTGCGGGTTTTGGATTCCCAGGTTCCTGCTATTTTTACCGCGCAGCGGCTCAGAGGGTGCCTGCGCCACGGGCTTTGTTTTTTAAAACCGGGAGAAAAGTAGAGGCGTTAGGTTTTGCGCCTCTACTTTTTTTTGCCTCCGGCGGCCAAAACCCTTTTGAAAAAGGGTTCTGGACTCCCAAAACTTTTCATGAGCGATACGCTTCTCTGCTCGATAAACGGCCATCGTTGGCTCCTGCCGCGCAGCGGCTCATAGGCTGGGGACGCAGTCCCCTTCTGAACTCCCAAAACTTTTCATGAGCGATACGCTTTCCTGTTACTCGAAAGCCCCTTATAGGCTGCCCGCGCCGCGAGCCAAAACTTTTGTTTAAAAAAGGAAAAAAAGGGGGACAGTCAATTATGATGCGAGCCACACCCGGAAACGAATGAAATTAAGTAAAAGTTTGGCCCCCGGCAGGGCCGCCGGAGGCAGAGTAATTTCATGGTAGGCTAATTTTTTCGGAAGCCATGGACACCGGGCCGGGCTTTTTATGCCTCCAGGCTGGAGAGCCATTCCCCGGCATGGACCAGGTTGATACCTTTCATATGCTGGGAGTGCCTTAGATTGTGGATAACCTGAAATGCTTCCGCTTCGGGGAATCTGTCGGAAAAAGTTAATAACGACCTGGAAAGTTTGCTGTCCGACAACTTAACTTCCACCATTTGTGTGATTTCGTTGTCCATAGTAATTACAAAATCCACTTCTTTTCCATCTTTTGTTTTTAAATAAGAAAGTGAGATATTCTTCCCTCCGACATCTTTAAGATACTCCACGTGCTTTAATAGACAAACGGCAGCGGTGTTTTCCAGGCGAACCCCGTCGTCCCCTTCGACAAGCCCGGTATCGTAAAAATAAAGCTTCGGTTCCCGGAGAATCGAGCGCGCCAATCTCTTATGATACGGTCTTAAAAGGAATATAATATGAAGACTCTCAAGTATTTTAACGTATCTTTTGACAGTGTTGGGGGAAATCTGTATATCACCGGCCAAAGCGCTGTAAGAAAGAGGGGATGCGATACGCCCCCGGAGCAATTCCAATAATAATTTCATATTATTTATTTCATTCAATCTCCCAAATTCCAGGATATCTTCTCGAATTAAATCAGTATAGTACTGATTTCTCCACCTCGCCGCTTCGTCTTCCGATTCCGAAAGGAAGGGTTCCGGGAATCCTCCCAGGGTATTCAATCTCTCGACGGCTTCATAGGACTCGCAAAAACCCATCTCTACCAGTTCCTTGACCGAAATGGGGTTTAATCTCAAGTGAAAATATCGACCTGCCAAAGATTCACCTGTTTGACGAAAGGTATCCAATCTCGAACTGCCGGTCACTAGAATTGCCTGGTTTTCATATCGCCCGTCGTACACGCCTTTTAGAAACATTTTCCAATCCTTCATCTTGTGGATTTCGTCAAATATGAGAAGGTCGGCATTGAGTTTCCATGACATTTGCCGAATGATTTTTCTATCGTCACGATTATCATAATTAAAATACTGGGGATTTTTAAACTCCTTCATCACCTCTTTTGCCAGGTAGGTCTTTCCCACTTGCCTGGGACCGGTGATAAAAACCATTTTCTTCTTTAAATCTTTTAGTATCTGATTATATAAATATCTTTTCATGATGATTATATAGCAGTATCTTCCAGGAATGTCAAGACTATTCCGCAGCGTATTGCAAAATAGTCGCGACTATTCCGCAATGCGCTGCAAAATAGTCGCAAACCCGGTTCTAAATGAACAGCCAAAATACGTTTTTTTTCTTTTCTTTGCCGGTCCCTTTTTTCACTAAATTTCCAGGCCGAGACCACCGGAGCCAAAGGGACGCAGTGCCCAAAAACGGGCAAGAATGGTGTCTAAACTTAGTCAATGTTCAATTTTGGGCTTTGTGTTGAGAGCTATAAATAGAAGAAAATCCCAAAAGATTTTGGAATTATGTGCTATTAACTCCCCGAGAAAGCACATCATAAAAGCTTTTCGAAAATAACTCTTCCTAACACTAATTTCGAGAGAAATTCTATAGGCAGTGAAAAGAAAATGGCATTAAAATTGCAATAGTACTATAGGAGGTAACAAATGAAAGATAAAACATTAATTATTTTCATCACATTATTTTTTTTGTTTTCTTGTTTTGCGTTTACGGGTAATAGCACTCCCAAACCTACTCCGACGCCCAAGCCGTCCCCAAAACCCAAACCAAACGGATGTGGGTCTGGTTGGAACGCACCAATCGTACCCGATAAACCTTTCGGCTCAGACTTTACAGATGCGTGCAACAAACATGACACATGCTATTCAACCCCAGGTAAATCCAAAAAAGAGTGTGACAACCAGTTCAATAAAAACATGGGTAAAGTGTGTAAAGACAAGAAAGGTAAAAAACGTTTGAAGTGCGAAGTTTCCAGAGTAATTTATCACCGGGCCGTTAAAAAAAAATTAGGAAAAAAAGCATATGACAAAGCTCAGGGAAAAAAGAAGAAATGAGAACGAATCCTAAACGAAAGAAAGCAAGCTTCAAGCTGCGATGAAACTTGACCCGGTTACTGGGAAGATTTTATCGCAAGGGTGCTTTGGGTGGCTACCTGCTGAGGGGGCCGCCCGGAGTATCCGCCAGGATACCATGACCACCTCGGCGTACTACCAGCGTTTAAATAGCTTTTTATTTTTGGAGGTTAATAATGAAATCTAAATCATTAATTATTATAATTACATTTATTTCTATTGCATTCGCAGGAAACCGCACGTCGAAGCTATCTCCAATTTCTAAACCGAACGGATGTAGAGATAATAAGACTGAAAAATTTATCCTGGGTAAACCTGTGGATTCAGACTTGACAGATACTGCCCAAAAACAGGCAGGAATAGTACCCAAATTTGGGCAGTGTTCAATTATGGGCGCTGACCGGGGATCAAAACGAAAAAGTTGTTCCCCAAAAATATCGGAATCCCGGGCCACTTAATCTCCGGTAAAGCCCATAATACAACCCTTTCGGGCGAATAGTCCTTCTAAAACGAATTTTCTGAGAAATTACTGATCTGCGGAGGGAAATTGGCATCGATTTTGCATACATAAATATATGGTAATAAAAAAATTTACAAAAGAGAAATTAGGCTGCCTTGCAAAAAAAGGTAGGTTAAAAGGAGTAATCATGAAAAAAGTAATTTTAATTTTTGTTGTTTTAATTTTTGTTTCATCGATTTTATTCACCGCTAGTCCTGGAATTGGCGAGAATTTTTATAAGGAAAACACCAAAATCTTGGTAATAGACCAGTTATGCCTAACGGGAGAAGTAACATTTTCTGAGATTGCAGCCCCAAGTCCAAATTGATCCTATGTGATTGCATCAAGGTATGAACATAGATAACAAACAATATACGGGCGTTATCGCAAACGTTAAGAGAAAAAGGAAAATAACAAAATGGGTAACTCGAATTGTAAATACTATAAAAAATTTTATATAAAATTATATGAAATTTGCAGCAAGAGATCGAAAATGCTCACCACTTTCTGTTCATTATCTGAAAAACAGGTAAAAAGAGCCAATTTAGTAATCTTCCTTTAAAAAGTCCAGGAGAAAAACAATGAGGTTTATTGAAATATTATTAAATTTCTCGTATAATTTTGTTATGATATTTAAAAGGTTTATGATTTCCCAAAGAGCTAAAAAGGGTAGAAAGAGGTTAATAAATGGAAGATTGATTCTTCTCTTGTTGTTTTTTTCGATACCCCTTTTCGGCAAAAAAGATAATATACGTTTCAAACGTATTACTCCAGGAGATGGTCTCTCCCAAAGTGCTGTTTCATGTATCATTCAAGACAGCGATGGTTTTATGTGGTTCGGCACCCAGGACGGACTTAACAGGTATGATGGATACAACTTTAAAATATATAGGCGTGATTCCAATGGTAAGACATCGATATCTGACAATTATATTTGGGCAATTTGTGAATCCCAGGAAAGGTTTCTCTGGATTGGCACTAATGATGGCGGTTTAAATAAGTTTGATTGAGAAACGGAAGATTTTACATGTTATAAAAACGACCCGAAAAATCTCGAAAGTTTGAGCGACAATCGTATAAGGTCAATTTTTAAAGATAGGAGCGGAGTTTTATGGATTGGGACTGATGGAGGTGGTTTGAATAAGTTTAATCGTGAGAGCGGTGAATTTACACATTATACACAAAAAAATAGCAGGTTGAGTAATAATTTTATCAATATAATTTTAAATTAGAAGGCTGGGATAAGGATTGGATTTCTACCGACTGGAAAAATCGACGGGCTACTTATACAAATTTGCCGGGCGGGAACTATATCTTCAGGGTACAGGGGAGTAACAAGGATGGAACCTGGAATAAAAAAGGCGCCTCCATTAAGGTAAAGATTTTCCCTCCACCCTGGAAAACCTGCCGGGCGTTCACTCTTTATATTTTAGCCGGATTTGGGCTTTTGTTTTTGATTGGGTCCGTATTGTATCAACGGCAAAAGGTGGTTCATGAACGTTCTGTGTCTCAAAAATTACGAGAGTTTCAGGGCCAATTGATACAGGCAGAAAAAATGGTAAGTGTGGGCACACTGGTTTCAGGTGTAGCCCATGAGCTAAATAATCCTGCCGGTACAATTATGCTAAACGCTGAATTTTTCTCAAAGGCATGGAAAGATATTGTTCCTATTTTAGATCGCGTTAACACCTCAAAGGGAGATTACGAAATAGCGGGTTTACCTTTTAACGAGTCGAAAGAGGAAATAAACCAATTGATACCTGATTTGTTAAATAACGCTCATCGCATCAAGAATATTATTGAAGAACTAAAAGAGTTTTCCAGGAAAGAAGACTCTCCTGTTAAGCAGCCGATGGAAATCAATAAGGTTATCCAGGCTTCTATAAATTTAACCAACAATATGATAAAAAAAGCAACCAAAAATTTCTCCTGGGAATCAGAGGAAATTCTACCTGAAATTAGCGGAAGTTTCCAGAGACTTGAGCAAGTATTTATCAATTTAATACAAAATGCCTGCCAGTCCCTATCCGACAATACTCATGGGATTTACATATCCACCGGTTACGATAATGAGAAAAATGAAATAATAGTCAAAATAAAAGATGAAGGCGAAGGCATCGAAGAAAAAGATTTGAAAAAAATCACAGATCCTTTTTTCACTACTAAAAGGAGTAATGGCGGTACGGGACTTGGTTTGTCAATCTCTTTCCAAATTATAAAGGATCATGGAGGAAGCATTAACTTTGAATCGAAGAAAGGAAAAGGAACCACCGTTTCAGTTCGCCTCCCTATTACACCTTTAAAAGAAGAAAAAGGATAAATATTAAGGAGGTGGTATAATGAGCAGAACACTTTACCCTGAAGACCCGATATTACTTGTGGATGATGAGGCATCTTTCTTACGCGGTATGTCTATAAATTTAAAGTCGGAGAAATTCAATAATGTTGAGACCTGCCAGGATAGTCTGGATGTTATGGCAAGGCTTAAAAAAAAGAAGTATTCCCTCATTTTTCTCGATCTGCTTATGCCAGGGATACGCGGTGAAGAATTGTTACCCCAAATAGTTGAACATTACCCTGATTTGCCGGTCACCGTCTTAACAGCAGTAGGTGAAGAAGAAACCGCAAAAGGCTGTCTGTATAGTGGTGCCTATGATTACCTGGTAAAGCCGGTCCAAACTTATCAGTTAATAAATTTAATCGAGAAGGTGTTAAAATATGTCAATGCTCGGAATGAGAATCTTCGATTAAGAGAATCACTCTTTTCTAAAGTCTTGAAAAAACCGGAGAATTTCAAAAATATTATTACGAAAAATATTAAAATGATAAAAATTTTCAAATATATAGAAGCTATTGCAGAATCAAATGAGCCGGTATTGATTACCGGTGAAACAGGAGTAGGAAAAGAACTGATAGCCAGGGCAATTCACAAATGCAGCCAACGTAAAGCAAAATGTGTCTCGGTAAATATAGCCGGTTTGAATGAAGAACTATTTTTAAGTACACTTTTTGGCCATAAACAAGGTGCTTTTACCGGTGCATTTCAAAACAAAATTGGGTTGGTGGAAAAAGCTACTAACGGTACTCTTTTCCTTGATGAAATCGGAGATCTTTCAATACCTTCACAGGTTAAGCTATTACGCCTTTTACAGGAGAGAGAATTTTACCCCCTCGGTTCTGAGAAACTAAGAAAAACCAATGCCCGGATCATTTTAGCCACAAACAAGAAACTCGATGTGCTGATTGAAAAGGGTGATTTTCGCAAGGACTTCTACCATCGTTTAGAATACCACTCCATTCATATCCCACCGTTACTGGAACGGAAAGAGGACATCCCGATCCTGGTGAGGAATTTTATTATAGAATCTGCCAGGAAACTCAGAAAAGACATACCTCAATTTCCGAAAGAAGAACTATCTACTTTGTTAGAAGATTACGATTTCCCCGGAAATATAAGGGAACTTAAAAGTATGATTCACGATGCGGTAAGTAGAAGTAAGGAAGGAACTCTTTCAATGGATACATTTTATAAAAAAATAGGAATGCCAAAGATAAAGATAGATTATTCTTCCTTCCAGGCTCAATTAAATTCTGATTTGGAGAATGCGAATAAGGCTATTTCAAGCAGTTCCTTCCCGAAATTTGAAGAAATAAAAAGAGACTATATTAATAAAATAGAAGAATTTTACTTAATAAAGTTGATGACGCATTTCAAAGAAAATAAATTAAAGGCATCCAAATATTTTGGGACAAGCCGGTCAACGTTAGAGAGACATTTAGAGAAATATGGCATAGAATACAAAAAATAATTTCCAAATCAATTCCTACATCTTCTTAACATTTTTGCTATCTTATAATAATAATCAGACAATTCCAGCCTTATTTCAGGTCCGCTTCATCGGGGCGATTCCAGGTCAACTTTCAAAAATTATATTGATTCTTGACTTTAATGCGAGCGATTAGGATGTACGCCGAATCTTTTCAGCACAGGTC
>JAGLSW010000512.1 GCA_023135565.1 Candidatus Aminicenantota bacterium
GGAAGGAAAAGAAATCCCTAAAAAAATTTGACCGCGCGCGTGGGCCCCGTGGCACGGGGAGCCTATGAGGGGCGTTTCTCAGTGCAGGAAAGCTTCTCGCTCAACAAAAGTTTGGCCCGCGAAACATCGGCAGGGCCGCCGGAGGCAAGTCGTAAGGTTATTTATTAGCCTGTCCCCAAAATTCTTGGGCCCATTTCACTAAAATCCTTAGAGAAAATAAAGACGCTGTTGAAGAGGATTTGAAAGAATATTTAGAGGCAGAGAAACATAATACAAACGGACTCAGGTCCTTCACTTTAGCTTCTTTCGCAACCAAACCGCTGATGCTGAAATTTAAGACCTGAGCCCGTCGTTTACTGAATGCCTAAAACTCTTTCTCGCAACCACAACAACAAGTTGTTCTTTGTGCGCCGGAACTTGTTTAAGTTTGAGTTTGCAGAGCATGACGCTGCAATGATCGTACCGTCAATGGCTTCCAGCAAAATCGGGAATTCAATTGAAAACTTTTCCAGAATCATTTGTTTACCTCCGTATATTTTTTAATCTCTATATCTGGCATAATTTGATGTGACCGGATTTACTAGTTCCACCGATGTACAGTCATTAAATGCCGGTAAATCTAAATATTATAGTTATACCTAACCAACAGGAGATCATCATCTTTATCGGATTCAGAAAAATAAATATATTTAGTTGAAATGAAGATAGGTACATCTTTGATTTTTGCTGTCCCGATAAATTTGCCCTCGAGCGAATATATGTCAACAGGAATGACTTTATCGGTCAACACGTTCTCTTTAATTCTAAAAATCCAAATATGCTTTTCTGAGATCAATATATGCCGTATATAATTCTTATGCCTGGGAATTTTCCTGATGAATTTCTTTTTTAAAGTGTCCGTTAAATGCTTCTTGCTGTTAATGACATCTTTAAAACACTCCTTTTCTTTTTTGCTTATTGTTCCGGGTTTTATATCCCTGCTTATTTTCCTTAAAATATCACCGTTTTCATTTATTAACACGAATTCATATTTGTTGCTCACTCCAATTACCGAATGATCTCTATATCTATCGAAAAGCAAGAAGGGGCTGTATTCCTCAGTAAAAAAATTAAACATTACTGCGTTTCCTTTCTCATCGGTTACATTTATGGAGAAATCTTTCCTGGATACAGAATAAAAAGTCTTTTTTGTTTTTCCACTTCTGTTGACCAATGACTGTTTTTTGCCCTCAGGTGTCCATGTCCACACATAAAACAGGTTATTGTTTAAATAATGTAAGTCTATACCGGTTGGCTCCTTTATCCAATGCCTGAACTTCCCATGTTTGCCGAATACCGAAACAAAATTACTTAGTTCACAAACAATTATGCCCCCATCATCATTGATATGAATTTTATGTGGGGATATAAAATCGCCTGGTCCCTGCCCCTTGTTGCCAAACTTTAGCATAAGCGAGCCATCTTTTGAAAATTTATACACTTTATAAGCCCTTTTATCGAGAACGTAAAATTTGCCCGTGTGATCCTCGGTAACATGCTCGATACTTTCAAAAAAAATATCATTTTTCCCCAATTCCAATTGCCTGGTTAAATCCAATTTTATTATGTTCTTCGGCATTAATATTGACACCCAAAAAACCAGAATTATAAAAATTTTTGTTTTCATTATAATTATCCTCCTTAACATGACCTGTTATTATTAGTCTTAGTTAAGTGGAGCAGGAGGTCCAAACTTTCTAAATAAGTAAGTACCTCCTGCTCTATAACCTTAATAAAGATTAATGTTCACTGGATTTATTCACTTATTTTACCGTAGCCACAACAGCATGTGGTTCTCATTGCACCCGACATGAAATAATTGGAATTCGAGGAACATGAAGCTGCGGTAATAGTACCGAAAACATCTTCTGCTAAGATCGGAAATTCTATTGAGAATACTTCATCGGTCATTTGACACCTCCGTATATTTTTTAATTTTTGTTGCGTAGCCAATATTTTAATGCATCAAATTCGTTTAGTACTACAAGTTTTTTGTAAAAATCTTCTCTAACGTCCGGAGGACAATGAGGTTTGCGAATATCTCCGTTATAGGTTATATTATTCAACCTGCAATCACCCGAACAAATATAAATAAGATCACATTGAGGACATTGTTCCAAATTTTCTACATTTGATACCTCTATGTCCTTTCTGATCTTTCTAAAAAGGTCTATAAGTTTTTCTTTTTTTAAGTTTCCTGCTTTATGTTTTAGGACAGCACATGGATAAACATCACCTTCACTCGATACAGTAATGGTTTCACCATAACCGCAGTTTCTCGCCATTAAATTCGGTTCAATTTTTCTCATTGCTTTTAAATTTTTTTCATATAATATTTTTAAGATTTTTTGAAGTTTAGCATTTGCTTCGGCAGTGGTTGAAAACTTATATGATTTGTCTGCTCTCCCTTCGTTAATCGCAAAGCTGAATTTTAGTTCAGCATTCTCGAACACTTTTGCGAAACTCTCAACATTATTTTTAAAATCAGTGAAATTCTGAGGCATAACTAACGTTGAAATGGTTAGTTTGATAGATGTATCTTCGAACAATCTTACTGCATTAACTACCTTATCATAAACCCCCTTTCCTCTTATTTCATCATTTATGATAGGGGTTGCTCCATCTAAACTAAGTTGAATTTCATCAACACATTCTTTGATTTTAGAAACAATTTTATCATTAATTAATGTTCCGTTGGTAAAAAGAACAACTTTGAGTTTTTTCTCTTTAGCCCTTTTGGCTAAGGTAAAAAAATCAGGGCGTAGTAATGGTTCACCGCCAGTAAAAACCACTTTACTCTGAGAGATTTCAGCAAAATCATCTATGACTGATAGAAAGGTTTCTGTACTGATTTCTTCATTTTTTGAATGGTATCCTGAATCCATATAACAATGAATGCATTTTAGGTTACACCTGTTTGTCAAGTATAACTGTAATGTAGTTTCCAATTCTTCTTCTTTAACTTCAGCCTTTTCTAGAAACCCGTTTTTCTCAATCTTTATAAGGAGATATCTTAACTCTAATGTGATTTGCTCCATCTTTATATTTTTTGATTTCTCTTTTTCAACAGCCTGTTTAATACTGCAACCTTCCTGAAAATATTCAATGATATCTTTACCAAATATCGGATGTCGTTATCCATGCTGCTTTTTCGGGTGCTATAAACAGATTTGCCTCATCTACTTTATGATATGTAATCTTATTTGGAATATCTATTCCTTTGTTAATGTCATAATCCTTTTTTACATACTTAACTTTAACTCTTTTGTCCAAAATTTTACCTCTATATTTTATCTCTGATTTTTATTCACTGTTCTTTCTAACAGAAAGACTGTCCATAAACCAGATTAAGGATAAGTAATATAACATATTACCCTTATTTCTGTCAACCCATTAATCAATTTTTTTTACCGCGGGGGTCAGGTCTTGATTTAGCGAAAAAAGGGGGACAGGCTAAAAAGAGCCATGAACTGGACGGCAGCCAAAAAGC
>JAGLSW010000513.1 GCA_023135565.1 Candidatus Aminicenantota bacterium
AAATCCAGCATGTCGATTTTTTCCAACTGGGTGCCGGCACCGTATTCGGGCGTCATCACGTAGAGACAGACATCGGAAAAATCGGTAATTTCCGTGTCCGATTGGCCGATGCCCGAAGTCTCCAGGATGATCAGGTCGAAACCCGCGGCTTTTGCGATGTCGATGGCGTCCTGGATATGCTTCGACAGGGCCAGGTTGGACTGCCGGGTGGCCAACGAACGCATATAAACCCGGTCGCTGTCTATGGAATTCATACGGATGCGGTCGCCTAAAAGCGCGCCGCCGGTTTTCCGCCGCGAAGGGTCTACCGAAATGACGGCGATTGTTTTGTCGTCGAAATCTTTGAGAAAGCGGGTCACTAATTCGTCTATCAGGGAGGATTTCCCCGAACCGCCGGTGCCGGTAATGCCCAAAACCGGCGCTTTGGAAGCGACGCTTTTTTTCTTGATTTGTCCTGTGATCTCTTTATATTTTGCCGGGAAATTTTCCGCTGTGGAGATCAAGCGAGCAATAGTTTTGGGATTTTTGGCTTCGATGCTGCCGATTTCGTCATCGAAACCGGCACCGGTGGGGAAATCGCTTTGGGCAATCAGGTCGTTGATCATACCCTGCAGGCCCATGACGCGGCCATCGTCCGGGGAATAGATGCGAGTGATGCCGTATTCTTGGAGTTCTTTTATTTCGTCGGGCAGGATGACGCCGCCGCCCCCGGCAAAGATTTTGATATGTGCGCAGCCCGCTTCTTTCAACAGGTCGTACATATATTTCAAGAATTCGATATGCCCGCCCTGGTAAGAAGTAATGGCAATAGCCTGGGCGTCTTCCTGGATGGCGCAGTCCACGATTTCTTTTACCGAGCGATTGTGGCCTAAGTGGATCACTTCGCAGCCCGAAGATTGGATAATGCGGCGCATGATATTGATAGCGGCATCATGGCCGTCGAAAAGCGAAGCGGCGGTTACGATGCGGATTTTATTTTTCGGTTTGTAAACGACAGTTTCTTTAAACATGGTCTATTCTTCCTTGTATTTAACATGATAGTAGTTTTTTATAGTTAATTAATTTTTATTATATCATGAACTTGATACTATTATCAACCGGTAGAAGAAATTTTGCCTTCGGCGACCCTGCCG
>JAGLSW010000514.1 GCA_023135565.1 Candidatus Aminicenantota bacterium
AAAAGTTTTGTTCAAACTTTTTTGGAGGTTCGGTATGCCGCGGCCCCCAATTTCAATTTAATGGGGGCGTCCCCCGGCAGGGAGCCCCTCAGAGTTCTCGAATGCCCGTTTGCTGAAGGCTGAAGGCCGAAAGCTGAATGCTGTAACAATCCAGTTTTGAATAAATCGGTCCTCAAATAGTTCATTCCCGTTTCGTTTAGTGATTGAAGGGCGGATAGACTCAATTTTCCCAAAACTGGATTGTTACTTTAATGCATTTGACATCCTATCGTCTATATGATATAAATTACTGTAAACATAACCAGGATATATATTTTACACTCCGGGAAAAAAATGATCCAGGCTTTGACAATCGGTATATCAGCTTTTTTGCTTTTTTTACTGCAGCCCATGATTTCTAAGATCATACTCCCCGATTTCGGCGGCGGCTCATCTATTTGGCTCACCTCTCTCATTTTTTACCAGCTTCTCCTCTTAGGCGGCTACGCTTTCAGCCACTTCGTGGTGCAAAAATTCCGCCCTGCGAAACAAGCGTTTACCTATACCGCCATCATCCTCCTATCACTGCTCTTTATCCCGGTGCAGATTCATTTTCGCCAGGCTGATCTAATGCCGGTTTTTCATATCTTCCTGCTGCTTTTAACTTCTATCGGCCTGCCTTATTTTCTCCTCTCCACCACCAGCCCGATGGTGCAGTACTGGATCGCAGCCGAAGACAAAAAAAGAAACCCCTATATCCTGTATGCGGTCTCGAACGGCGGTTCCCTGGCCGGGCTGCTGGCGTACCCCATTTTTATCGAACCTTACCTGACCAACAGCCAACAAACCGCTTTTTTGTCTTATGGTTTCGGTTTTTATGCGTTTTTGATCCTGCTGTGTTTAATACTGTACCTGAAAAAAAGACGGGGGGGGGGAAATACACCTCAGGCGGAACCCCCAGCGCCGGGAAACACGAAAAAAGAGGTTATCTCCTGGCAGCGGCGATTGGGCTGGATGGGACAGAGCATGGTCCCGGCTGCCGCGCTGCTGGTTTTTACCCAATACCTCACCGTAGACATCGTTAATTTTCCCCTGCTGTGGGTGATTCCCCTCAGCCTCTATCTTATTTCTTTTGTGGTCTGCTTTTTGTGGCCCGGGATATCGAAACCCGGCGGGGTGCGTACCGTGCTGGTTATCCTGCCGGTGATGGCCGTAACTTTATCGCTGCGGGCGGAATTCGGAATCCCTTTTGCCTGGAGAATAGCCGCAGCCTGCATCGGCCTTTTTGCTATCTGCATGTTCTTTCACGGCAACTTAGAAAGAACAAAACCGGCCCCGGCTAATTTGACCTATTTTTATCTTTACCTGTCATTAGGGGCCTGCTTAGGTTCTTTCCTGGTGGGGGTCGCCGCGCCATTGGTCTTTAAGTCCACGGTAGAGCTTTTTATCGTCATTATTATTTCTTTTTACTTGATACTGCTGCCTTTTTTCAAAGAGAGGAAAAAAAGTTTGCGGGTTTTTTTCCAGGTTACGGCCGCCCTGCTGTTAGTGATCTCTTTTATCAATGAAGAGATTCTTTTCCACCATTATATTACCTATAGAACCAGGAGCTTTTACGGCGCTTACTCTATCCGCACCCTGCCGGAAATCCCCGGGAAACACATTGCCGCTAAAATTCTCAGTCATGGGACAACTATTCATGGCGGCCAGGCCCGGGACAGCCACAATAACCTGACGCCGATTTCCTACTTTCATCGTAACTCCGGGGTAGGGCTGGCCTTCGACCGCCTGCCGCGGGTAAAAAATATCGGCGTGGTGGGCCTGGGCACCGGCATGCTCTCCCTCTACGGCAAAGCAGGAGATACTTTCGATTTTTTTGAAATCGACGCCGCGGTAGTGGATATAGCCCGGAACCGTTTCGACAATTTGCGTTCCAGTCCGGCCCGCATCCGCCATTTTATCGGGGACGCCCGTATCGAAATCGGCAAAATTGCCGCCGGTTCCTATGATATGCTGGTACTGGACGCCTTTAGCAGCGGAGCAATTCCTACCCACCTCCTTACCATCGAAGCTATGCGGGAATATTTGCGGGTGCTGCGCAAAGATGGGGTTATTTTGTTTCATATTTCCAACAGGTATGTTAACCTGCTGCCTGTGCTTAATTGCGCGGCCCGGGAATTGGGGCTTTTTATCAAATATCATCAATGCCTGGCAGATAAACTAACCCACCGCATTTCCGCCCGCTGGGTGATCGCTGCCAAGAATAAAACTTTATTCGATACCGTCACTTCAGAGAATCCCGATTGGATGACCCTGCCCGAAAAAACGGTCTGTTGGAGCGATGAATTCTCCAATCTCTGGGCTTTAATTAGCTTTTAGGCCCGCGGCGCGGGCAGCCTATGAGGGCAGGTCAAAGATTGATGATCCCGCGGTTGTCCGATGATAATTTTACAATGCTAATTGCTAATTTTGCAATGCCCTTGCCTCCGGCGGCCCTGCCGGGGGCTAAACTTTTGAAAAAGTTTAATCAAAACTTTTGATAAATTAGAGGCGTCCCTGCTGCGAAGCAGCTCAACGCTTCCCCACGCAGTGGGGTTGAACAAAACTTTTGATAATTAGAATCAAAAGCGCTGCCCTGCGGCGAAGCCGCTTATCGCCTGCCCGTGCGCACGGGCCGCACACTTTCCACTTTTAATAGGTGATAGCCCTGGCCTATATCTATAGGCTGCGAAAACTCCATCCTTTCTAAAAATCGCAAATAGTCGCTCTCTTTTATACTACTGATTCGTGAAAATCCTGTTTTTTTGTGAAGATTTTTTTTCGTGAAGAAATCGTTTCGTCCACGTTCATTGGCTGCGGACGCCGTCCGCTTTTTATGAAAAGATAAAATGTCTTTCATGGTTTCCGTTAATGAACTCACTTCGGAAAGAAAATAAACCGCCCGGCCTTCTCCTATTTTAGCGGCTATCTCAGCCGCCACCTGTTGGAGAGAGAAACCCTTACCTAAACGCCAATCCAGGACTATCGTTTCACGCATGGCAAAATAGGGGATGTAAATCTTGCCGTGCAGGTAGGAGTTTTTGCCTTTACCGGCAATAACTATGCTGGAGGCGGGCGCTGTTTTTTCTTCTATCGTTTTGCACAGTAGGTAGTTTTTGTTGTTGTCGATGTTATTCATGGGCTTTACAGCAGTAAAAAGATTAATAAAAAATACCAGCGCACAGAGAACCGGGAAAGCCGCCCTGCCGATTTTTTGTCTTTTGAGATTGGCTGCGGAAAAAACAAACATAATTAATAAAGGCACCACCACGTTTAATTTAAATTCGTAATTCTCCGGCTGCCAGAAAGTGAAAAATAAAAAAAAAGGAGCAAGCCAAAAAATAAAATAGTAAATTTTTTGCCGTCCCGCGGCCACTCCCGCGGCTGTGCCGTTTTTCCCCAGGAAGTAGATTATTATAGTTATCAGGATGATAAGAAATAGCAGCAGGGAAAATATGGCCGGGAATGACGAACCGGTATGTAAGATACTCTCTTTTATGGCCCCCAACGAATCGGACAGGGAATCGAAAGACAAACTCCGCCACCGGGAAAACCGGGTGCCGGTATAAGTGTAACCGGCAAAAACGCTTTTGCCCATCAGGGTATCCCGGGCAACAGCGATCAGGTTGATGTCCATAATAGACAGCAGCCACAGGTAGGGAATACCTAAAAAAACGGCATAAGAAAAATAAAATTGCAAAATTCTTTTTATGCCGCTTTTTTCGTATATAAAAAAAAACAGCGCAGAAAATAAAATCAAACCGTTGGTCAGGTGGAAACCGGCCGCCAGGGAAAGCAAAAAGGCCGCAATAACGATGTTTTTAAAATCTAAACCGGCAGTTTTTTTTTGAGATTCCTTATGCAAAGGGGTGCCCTGCGGCGCTGGGGCATTTGAACCGGGCAAAACATCTTTTTTAATATCCTGCCGGAGGCTTTTTTTTCCGCCATATAACGGCTTGAAAAAAAGAAAATAGACTCCCGCCGTCATAAAGAAAAAACCCGGCATATGGACTTCGGTTTCGCCGGCGAAGAGCCAGAACAGGAAAGAGAAAGCGATAAAAAAAACCCCGCTTGTTTTATAGAAATCCGAAATATTAAGGGCTTTGAATATTTTGTAAATAAAGAATAATGCCGGCAGGCCGAAAAACATAGAGAACAACTGCAAATAATAGTACTCCAGCATATGCAGGCCGAAGAGAGTCGAAAACAGTTTATAACTTAGAAAAGCAAAAGGGTAATAGAGCAGGTGATGTAGGGAGAGAACCGGTTTAACGTCATTTTTCACCAGGGCATATCTTAAGAAGTGGCTGAACACCGTACCGTCGAAATTGTACGCAGCCGGGAGGAAAATCAGGTAGATATAGAAGATGAAAAAAAAGAGCAGGCCCAATATTATTTTTTGGAAAAAATTTTCTGTTTTAATTTTCGCTTTCATATTACCTGAACCAGGAGGAAATCTTGTTCTTAAAACGATTGAAAAACTGCCCTATACCGCCCCAGGCAACTTCATCTATCTTCTTTTTCAAGGCTTCCACGGTGGTTTCCCGCACCATTTCCCACAACTGTTCTTTGTCGGGAGTGTGAAAAAAATAGTCCAAATTTACCTGGAAAGCCCCTTTATAACGCCGTGCCCCGCCATCTTTAGACAATTCTTTGATTAACCGGTTCAAGTTGAGGTGGTCGTCACTGGTTCTAAAAGAGGCATCTAAAGTCAGCCCTTTGGCTTTCTTTACGATGCAGAAAATAGCCACTGCGAAAATATCTTCTCTTTTAAGCAGGAAATCGCCGATAATGGCGATATTATCGCGGAATTTTTCGTCGATAAAACCCACCCCCGAGATCAACCACTCTTTATAGATCACCTGGTTTTGCAGCGCCAGGTTTAAAAATTCCATGGTCTCTTTGGGGAAAGGGAGATGATTGATGGTTTTCAGAAGGACTTTATCCGTGTACGGGGTAACGAAAGTCAGGGCCTCCATATCTAAAGGATAGGACTGCTGGAAATTGTCGGTATCGGTCTGGATACCGTAGTAAAGGGCGGTTGCTGCTCTTTTCCACAATTTCTTCTCAAATTGCACACCCAGTTCTTTTATCAAAAAAGTAACTATCGTACTGGCTGAACCTGTATCTTCCATAACGATTTTGAAATCCACCGGGATGTTTTCAGCGGTCGGTTTATGATGGTCGATATGAACCGCACAGGGAATAGCGCCGGTGACGCCTTCTACGAAAACCGACTGATGATCCACCACAGCATAGGCGTCGCATTTTTTGACATCTTCTTCTAAAGGTTTAAAGTGGATAGGCAGGTGCAGGTCTTTGATCAGTTTTACATTTTGGGGCAGCGAAGGTGGATCGGGGGAGTCGATGGTGGCTTTAATGCCGTGCTTTTCGCAAATCACTTTGAGCACAAAGGCCGCCGCCACCGCATCGGGGTCCGGGGAACCTTTAATACAGATCAAGATATGTTTATATGCCTTGATTTTTTCTACTAATTCCTTTGCTTTTTCATTAAAATTCATTTCGGTCACACTTACAGGATAGAATGATACCATGAAATGCTTAATATTATCAACAATGTTTGCACAATAAGCAAAAAACGGGCGGCAGCAGCCTATAAGGGGCGGCTGTGATGGGCGCGCCGCGCTCCCGCCCCCTACGAACGGAAATCAAACTAAGTTTTATTGGTAGAAATACACTTGCGGACACGTTCACCATTGACGTAATAGTCGATCCACCACTTGTTCCTTTTTTTAAATAGTCCCATTTTTCTCTGCACCTCTTCTCTTTTTTAGCTTCCTGTAATAGTCCTCGGCAAACTTGTGAAAATTTTCGCCTTCGTCCTCCATGGTACCATTGGGGTCAAGTCTTGCATTAACACATTTTGGTGACTCAAATGTTGCAATGCATTTTCATATGTGTTGGTATATAACTCGTAATTCAATACCAAGAATTTCTTCCATTTCACGTTTATGGTTTGAGTCTAATTTCCCAATATTCGGATTCCTTGCACTCAGAGCAAAAAGGCCAAAACCTTGAGGCCCTTCGTAAAAAAGCATATGCGGCGTAAAATAATTTCCGCAGCATGGTACGGAATATTCAGCCAACATGAATCCCTCATCAACATAGTCAGTATTCATTATATCCTGCCAATCATTGGTAGGTATCTCTACGCTACAGGCAGGGCATTTAACACTGATAAAATTGGAACCGCAATCAAAGAAAGTCATCTTCTCCAAAAGAATCACTTCAATCTCGTGTGCGTCAGGTGCTATCTCTCTGAAGCGTTTGAGAGCGGCAAAACGTCTCGGCTCGTCAGGAACAGTACCGGCTTTTTCCGGTATTAGCGTTATCCAGTCACTAGACATTCGTTGTCTCTTTCTTCTTGCACATTACGTTATGCTCAGCCGCGTAGCCCTGAACTATAACGCTGAGATAAATTGACCCACTTTTACTGAGTTTAAGTGAGCCGTTGGTCCTAAGCATTCATTAGTATGAACACCTTGTCGGTCGAATAAATCTCAAGCCATGCAAAAGAATAATAATCGAACCGAATGTTTATGTCAATAGTGAAAATATTTTATGTCTCATAGGAAGCGTGGGGACAGGCAAATTTTTTAAGAATTTGGAATTTTGAGGAAGTTTTAGAGATTGTGGTGGTGTAGTGGGATGGTATCCGGGAAACGGAGCCGGTTTGATCGCCGCCTGTTATCAAAAACCATTGGGGTCAAGTCTTGCATTAACACATTTTGGTGACTCAAATGTTGCAATGCAAGACTTGACCCCGAAGTCCTTATTTTTTTCTGATTTCTTGAGAATTTTGAAAAAAATCACTGAAACTGCAAGTTTTACATTGAAAAGTTAACACTGGATATCCCAACTCCTGTATTTCTCTTTACAATAGATAAAATTACTATCAGTAACGGTTACTATAACTTTTGTATTTCTGCCTTCTATCTGAAACATGAGCGGTTGTAGTAACA
>JAGLSW010000515.1 GCA_023135565.1 Candidatus Aminicenantota bacterium
TTTAGAATCAAAAGCGCTCACACGCGGCACCTGCGGCGGAGCCGCTTATCGCCTCCCCGTGCGTACGGGGTTTAGAATCAAAAGCGCTCACACGCGGCCCCTGCGGCGAAGCCGCTTATCGCCCCCCCCCCTTTTTTATTGTTCCGCGCCGCAGTAAAGACAGGACGCCATCTTGCGGGGCATAGTCTTTCGACAATTCCAACACATATAATCAGCTCGCGTTTCCCTGGCTACAATGCGTTTTTTTATTTTTGATATTTCTGATTGGTTGTCTGATCGTTTGGCTTCGATCTTGTCTAAATCCGTCGTTATTTGCACGATGCTTTTATACCGGGCCGCGGGGTCGGGCGAGAGGGTTTTCATTATCACCCAATTGAGTTCCCGGGAAACTGTAGGGTTTTTTTTGTTCAATGGTAAATAATCGCCTGTTTTGGCCCGTTTGTATATATCCACGGGATTCGATGCCACTACGGGGGGCAAACCGGTCACCATTTCATAAAAAAGACAACCGGCGGAGTAGATGTCGGAAGCCAGCACTGCCCGGCCTTCGAACTGTTCGGGCGCCATGTAAGGGGGAGAACCGATCCGGGTGGTGGCAAAGGGTTTGTCGCCCAAAAGCCTGGAAGTTCCGAAATCGGTCACTTTAATGTCGTCGTTTTCGTCTATCAATATATTCGAGGGGCGGATGTCGCGGTGGATTATTTTATTCTGGTGAGCAAAAGCCAATGCGGATAACAATTGACGGAAATACTTTAAGGCGTGTTTGATGGGTAGGCGCTCTTTTTGATCCAGTACTTTTTCTAAGTCGGTGCCTTTGACGTATTCCATTACCATGACAATATTTTTGTTGATAATGTCTACGGTGAGCAATTTGACGATATAGGGATGGTCCAACAACTTCGACTGCACCATGGATTCCTGAAGCGATTTCTCTATTTTCATCCCGGCCCGGTGGGGAATTTTTAAGGCCCGCAGCGATTGTAAAAAAGTGTCTTCCGCCAGGTAAACGGATCCGAAACCACCGCTGCCTAATTTCTTCATTATTTTGTATTTGCCTAATTGACCTTTAAATTCTATCATCTTTTTTACCTATTTTAACCAAATTCTTTGCCTCCGGCGGCCCTG
>JAGLSW010000516.1 GCA_023135565.1 Candidatus Aminicenantota bacterium
CAAAAGTTTGGCCCCCGGCAGGGTTTCATCTTTAATGGTTGCCTTTAACCTCTTCATGGGAGACGACTTTCTTTTCATCTATCTGTTTTAAACTTTTGTCTACTTTTTGTTTGAAATAAATTTCAGCCGTTATATCATCAATGACGGGGGAAAAACAAGAGAAAATTTCAAAATGATCGGTCTGGGGAAAATTATCAATGATGGTCAGACCGCTCATGGCATAACCGGCTTCCCGGAAATAACCGCTGTCCCTGGCAAACGTGGCCGAATCACAAGAAAAATAAAAAACCTGCCGGGGCTTTCCGGCAATTATGGACGCCACCACACTCCTGCCTAAACCGCGCCGCGGCGGGTCCACTAAAAAAATATCCGCTTCCGGCAGTTCGGCTTTTAATATATCCGCCTGCTCGATTTTTACATTATCTATTTTGTTTTTTTTAAGGTTGATGGAAAGAGAACGAAGATTCTCCCCGTCCACTTCAACCGCCGTCACTTCGCGGGCAATACGGGCCAGGGGCAGGGTGAAAAATCCAGCGCCGCAGAAAAGATCCACCGCTGCGTAGACAGATTCTTTTTCTAAATGTCGTGTGACTAACCGGATCATGGGCTGGAGGGTGAACAAATTGGCCTGGATAAAATTCCGCGGCTTAACACTATAAACAAAATCACCTATCTCAAAAGAAATATTCTTTTTTTCGCAGATGTACTGCTCATTCCGCCCGGACTTCAACAGGGCGGAGAATTCTCGACCGTCGCTTAAGATAAAGATGTCTCCTGTGCCGGTATTTTCTACGGCGGGATGGTTTCTCAATTGCGGCAGGAAGTCTTCCACCACCTGCGGTAAAAGCAGGCAAGAATTTATCTCTATGATATCGTGTCTCTCTTTTCTAAAGAAACCGGTTTTGCCGGCTTTGATTTTCAGGACTGCTTTAGTGCGATACCTATAGGGCGGCGAGGTGATAACTTCCACCGGGTCAGGGTAATCTATTTTGGCGATGCGGCGCAGGTTGCTTTTTAGGATATCTTCTTTTATTGCTGCCTGTTCTTCGTAAAGGATATGCTGGAAATTACAGCCGCCGCACTGTTCATAATAAGGACAGGGGGGCGTAATTCTCTCCGCGGCGGCCTCTATTATTTTTTCCGGGACGCCGAAAAAAACAGAGCGTTTTTTCTCACTGATGGAAAATTCGACCAGTTCGCCCTTAAGAACGCCGTCCAAAAAGACAGGTTTGCCTTCGACAAAAACAATACCACGGCCCCCTTTTGCTAGGGCTTCTACTCGTCCGATCATTTTGACAACTCTTTGAGCTATTTTTACAAAAAGGGGGCGGCACCCCTGGCCCAAAATGGGCCTGTTAAGAACCTAAATAATTTTTTTCTCTTTCAGGTAATCTATGACTACTTTGACCTCTTCTTCGATGCCTAATTTATCGGAATCTAAAACGATCTCAGGCTTGAGAGGTTCTTCGTAAGGAGCGGAAATGCCGGTAAATTCTTTGATTTCGCCGCTTTTGGCTTTTTTATAGAGTCCTTTGGGGTCTCTTGCTTCACAGGTGTCGATAGACGCTTTGACAAATATTTCCACGAACTTGCCGTCGCCAACGAGACTGCGGCAAAAATCCCTGTCCTTGCGGTAAGGAGAAATAAATGCGGTTGTCGCCACTACCCCGGAATCGGCAAAAAGATTGGCTACTTCGGAAATCCTGCGGATATTTTCTCCCCTGTCTCCAGGAGAAAAACCGAGATTTTTATTCAGTCCATGCCTGATATTATCACCGTCCAGCACATAAGTCAGTTTGCCCTGCTTATGCAGTTGAAAGGCCACTTCATTAGCAACCGTGGATTTTCCACAGGCGGAAAGCCCGGTAAACCAGAGTACAACGCCTTTCTGGTTGAGCAGTTTTTCTCTATCTTCTTTTTTCACTAAGTGTTCATGCCACACGACATTAGTCGCTTTTTGTTCGTTCATTTTTGAACCTCCGGTCTGATTATTAAAAATCGAGGCTATAAGATACCAGATTAAGCCCTAAAAAGCAACCCCTATTTTTGTAAGTGTTCAGTTTTCGGCATCCAGCACTCAGCAAACGGGCATTCGAGAACTCTGAGGGGCTCAGGTATCCCTGCCTCCGGTGGCCCCAAAAACTTTTAATAAACGATACGCTTTTAGCACAAAAAACGCACATCATCGGTTCCCTACGCCGCAGGCGCCCTATAAGCCGTCCGCAAATTTATCTCTCAGCTTCCGCTGCCTGGAAGTCGTGGGGCGCCTGGTGGAATTTCTCCTTGAAACATTTGCTGAAGTAAGCGGAACTGGAAAAACCCACCTCGAAGGAGACTTCGGTGACGTTGCCGAAATTTTCTTTCAGCAGTTGAGCAGCCCGCTTGAGGCGATAGGACTGGATGAAACGGTTGGTAGATTCACCGGTGATGGCACGTATTTTGCGGTTCACTGTGGCGCGGCTCATGTACAGGGTCTTTGCCAGTTCATCTACACCGAATTCCTCTGCGGATATATTTTTTTCGATGGCCTTTTTTAATTCTTTCATAAATCCTTGATCCACAGAAGAAACGGCGATTTCCGTGGGCTGCAAGACTAAATCACGCTGTATTTTTTCTTGCAGGCCGCGGCGCAGGTCGATGAGGTTTTTGATGCGGGTGAGCAGTATTTGAGTGTTAAAAGGTTTGGTGATATAGTCGTCGGCCCCGGTTTGCAGACCCTGGAGTTTGCTTTCGTCCGAGGCTTTGGCGGTTAACAGGATAATGGGAACATGGCTGGTTTTGACATCTTTTTTTAATGTATCGCACAATTGGTAGCCGTCCACTTCGGGCATCATGACGTCGCTGACGATAAGGTCCGGGATGATTTTCCTGGCTTTTTCGATGCCTTCTTTGCCGTCCGCGGCTTCCATCACTTTGTAATGAGGTGTTAGGGGGCCGCGGATGAACTTGCGCACATCGGGATTATCTTCAACCACCAGGATGACATCTTTTTCCTGTTCTTCCGTTTCTAATTCTTCCGCGCCGGTCTCTTTTTTTTCTTCTTCAATCTCCTCTCCCTCGAAATCGACAAAAGTTTTTTGGGGGGGTAAGGGGGGTGCCGACTTGCGGAGGTGCGGAATACCGCAGGTTTCACCTCCTCCCCCCTTAACGCCGGAGGTAGGGTGGGGATCCGCGGTTATATCTTCGGGTTTAATATGAGCGCCTCCCAAAAGGAGGTGAATGATAAACTCGCTGCCTTCTCCTTCCCGGCTGTGCACGGCGATCTCTCCATGGTGAAGTTCTACCAGTTCTTTGGCTAACGCCAGGCCGATGCCCGTGCCTTTTCGCTGCCGTGCGGTTGATTTGCCGGCCTGGTAGAAGCGGTCGAACACATAAGCCATATCCTCACCGGGTATACCGATGCCCGTATCGCGAACCTTTATTTCTAAGTACCCGTTGGGATAATTTTCTTCTGCCGGGCGCTTCGCCGCTGTTACGGTGATTTTTCCCCCGGTAGGGGTAAACTTGATGGCATTAGCTACCAGGTTAACAAACACTTTCTCTAATTTTTCAGCATCATAATAGAGTGGAATATTTTCCTGTTCCGGCCGGAAAGTTAATTCCAATTCCTTCTGTTCGCTCAAGGACTCGAAAGAATATACCAATCCTTTTAAAAAGGGGACAATGTCCTGCAGTGCGGCTTGTAACTGCATCCTGCCGCTTTCCAATTTCGACAGGTCCAGCAGTTGGTTGATCAGCTTGAGCAGGCGGCGGGAACTGCGCAGGGCCAGGTTGATGTTTTCTCCGGATTTTTCATCCCGGGGCTTTTCCAGCTCCTGTTCTAAGGGCCCCATAATCAAAGTGAGAGGCGTGCGGAACTCATGGGAGATGTTGGCAAAAAACTGGGATTTGGTCTTATCCATCTCTTTGAGTTTTTTGGATTGTTCTTGCAATTGGACGGTTTGTTCTTGCAGTTGTATATTTTTACTTCCTATTTCCTTAGTCCTGTCTTTTACGACCTGTTCCAATTGTTTCTTTCCCCGCAGGAGTTTCCAGGAACGCCATTTAACGATAAAATAAACGCTGAAAAAGAAAAAAATCGCATAAATAAAATAAGCCCAAATCGTTCGATACCAGGGGGGCAGCACCCTGAATTTGAAACTATCTTCCCGGCTAATGGTTTCGTATATGTTTCTGGCTTTCAGCCGGAAGGTGTACAGGCCGGCACCCAGGTTGGTGTAGTGCCTCCAGGTTTCTTCCTTCCATTCGCACCAATCGTTTTCGTACCCTTCCAGGTAATAGCTGTACTCAGTGCGCGACTCCGCTTCGAAGAAAGGGGCGGCAAACTCGAAACGAAGATTCCTGTCTTTATAGGGAAATACAGGAAATTTATCTTTCCAGTAACCGTTTTTACTTGTTTTATATTTGGCTTCTTCGGCATCATAAATCAGGGGCATTCCATTTACTACTACTTCCCGGATAAGGGTTTGAAAAGCAAGATCGTAGGTTTTTTGATTATTTGAATCGTACCGGATCAAGCCTTCATTACCGGCGAACCAGGTCAATCGACCGTTTGGGTCAGGATATATTTCGTTTACCTGGCCTTCGGGGAGCCTGAGAAAAGGTTTCTTTAAAAGAACAAAACCGCCGTCCTCCCTTGGGACTGCCTGTATGTTCCTATTTTTGGAATTGAACCAGATGTTTTTATTGCCGTCTTCTATTAGGCGGAAGACACCCTTCGAGCCGCCCGCGAATTCGCTGCCTAAAATCGGGTCGGGGAAAAAAGCCTGCTTTTCCCGATCGAAACGGTATAAACCTGTTTTCGTGGCAAATATGACCCGGCCCGTCATTTTGAAAATCCTTACCTCTTTTTCGGGAAGCCCGTGATCTGTGCCATAACGGCTGATTCGAGCGCCGGTTATTTTTCCAGCCTCCGGGAAGTTGACTTTTACAGCGCCTGCTGTCCTGGTGCCCAACCACAAACTGCCGTTTTTGTCTTCCGTTAGGTTTTTGATGTCCTCATCGATGTTCTCAAATGTATGCTCTACTACCCACAGGCTGCCGTGCAGGTATAATGAAATCAATCCCTGCCGCGTACCTACCCATACCCGGTTTTTGTCTTTTTGAGAGAGAGATAAAAAATAAGCAGGTACAGCGGTAAGCCTTTTAATTTTCTTGTTGTTTGTGATGTTCCCGGCGCTCCGGCCCGCTGGGGATAGAGGCCCGGTTTCAAGTTGGAAAATACCGTTGTCAGTGGCTGCAAGGAGATATCCGCCGTAAGAGAGTAAGCGCTGGCACGCCGCGCTGGACATGCCCGGGATGAGGCGGAATTTGCCCCGGGAAGTAAGATAATATAAGCCGCCGGTAGTGCCTGCATATAAGTCTTGCCCGGTACCATGCCTGATGACCGATAAAACGAGCCCGGTTAAATTCGATCTTTGGTCATAGAATGAAAAGGGAGAAGCATATTCGATTTTCGAGATACCGTTATTTAAGGCCAGCCACAAGTTCCGGCTGGAGTCCTGGAAAACATGTTTTACATTATCGTCACGCAGGCCGCGGGCTTTGTTAAAAATCCTTTTTAACCTGCCCCGGGAATCGATGATAACAAGACCTCCCCTGCGTGTACATAGGGCGAAATCACCGCCGAAGAGGCGGATACCGTGATACAATTGTTTTTCCTTCAAGTAAGCATCGGCACCGGTTTGGAAAGGTTCGGCTTTATTCCCGTCATAAAGGTAGAGCCCATTCAATAGGGTTCCGATCAGCAGTTTTTCATTATCGTATGGAGCCATAAAAAAAATTTTTACAGCCGCGAATTTTTCCGGCCCGCGGATAAATTCTAAAGAGTCGCCTACTAATCGTTTAAGGCCCAATTTTCTCTGGTGGATAAAATATTTTCCGTTACAGGTAAAGGCGGCATTAAACCGTTTTTCCCGGGGCTGCCATACCTTCATCCTGGCGGTATGGGGATTCCAGCGGAACAGGAAATTTGCCGTATAGAAGTATATTACTCCCTCGGCGGCATGGGTTTTCCAGACACGGCCGAAGTTTTTTTTGTCGTTGTCTAAATGGGGGGTTAATGATTCGTATAGTAAAGAGCCTTTTGCGTCGGGGGTTAAGAAGCCGATCTCGTTTATTCCACCCACATAGATAGTACCGCTGCCGGACCGGGCGATGGAACGAACTGTGCGGTTCGGCACTTCGATGAGCCGCCAGGAAGTACCGTCGAATTCGAGCAAGTTCCCCTGGTTGGCCACATAGATGATTCCATTTTTACCCTGGGCTATGGCCCAGTTTT
>JAGLSW010000517.1 GCA_023135565.1 Candidatus Aminicenantota bacterium
GGCCAAACTTTTAAAAAAGTTTGATCAAAACTTTTGATGATTCAGAAGCGAAAAGCAAAAACGCCACCCTGCTGCGAAGCAGCTTATTGCCTCCGGCGGGTCAGAACCTTTTTGAAAAAAGGTTCCGACACCTCCAAAAACTTCTGATTAACCGGAGCGCAGCAGCCGACACTAAAACCTACCGGCTATTTGCCCTTCTTCCAGGTCTCTAACAACTCCTTGCTCTTAGGCAAATAATATTCCTGCTGACGCGCCGACAGCTTCTTACCTAACATTATCGCTTTCTCCAAAAGCTTCAGGGCTGTCTTATGATCCTTTTTCGTTTTAGCCATCTTCTTTAAAATCTTTGCCTTCAACTCCATATTAAAGAAATTCGTCTCGATAGCAGTAGACATTTCTACCCACTTTAAAGCCTCTTCAAGCTTTATCCCCTCTTCATAAGCATAACGGGCCGACATAAAAGGCGTACGCCAATACCTGCCCAGGGCTTTTTTGGCGCTGCCTATCACGGTTCCCTTAGTGTCCACTTCGATCTTAAATTGCCACTTCACATTTTCCCAATGAAGCACACCGGTGGCTGCACTATCGCTTAAATCTACGAAATAAAACACCATCCATTCGCAGGTTTTCGCTTTCTCAGTTTTCACGTCGATACGGAGCACATCATTCTCCTCTTTGTAACCATAAGTGCCCCAAATATCGGCCTGCTTACTAAAAATTAACGTGGCCGTATTGTCCTGCTTGGGAATCATAAAAAATCCATAAGTCCCGGCTTTCAGGTCTTTGCCTTCAACTTTGACGTCACAACCGAAACTAATAGTGGTGGCTTCGTTAGCTCCGGCACGCCAAACCTTATCGAAAGGCACAAGCTCGCCCCAAACTTGCCGTCCTTTTACACCCGGACGGTGATACTTTATGGTCACATCACACAAACCGATGGTCTGCGTTACCGACGCTCCCTGGCTCACCCTGGGAAACTTCACATCCTGGGCAGGCAAAACCAACAAAAACGATACCAAAACAACTAAAACTAAACCGATTTTTTTCATGTTTAATCCTCCTAAAGATTAATTTCTTTTCAAGACGAAGCCCGCGGCGCGGGCGCCCTCTAAGCCGCTTCGCGGCAAAAATAGCAGAAGCCGGGGAATCCAAAACCCGTAGTTTGCTAAAAAAACACATTTTTGGGTCAACTTAGTCGGGGATGTACTCCTCAGATCCCTCATAGGCTGCGGACGCCGTCCGCTTTTTAAGAAAAATTTTACTATAAGGATGTACAAAAGTCAACTTATTTGGTATTATTCAAGATGGATTTTAAGAAAAAAAGTGTACTGTTATTGTTTGCCTTCGTATTTTTGCTTTATGCGTCCTTTATCCAGGCCCAGCCGCTGACTGTCAAAGACAGCGCGGAACTAAAAATCGCCCTGAAAAAAATGCTGGTTTTAGGCAGTGTGCTCTACATTGCAGCTCACCCGGATGATGAGAATACGGCGCTGCTGGCCTATTTCTCAAAAGAGAAGCTAATGCGCACGGGCTACCTGTCGGTGACCCGCGGCGGCGGCGGCCAAAACCTTATCGGCGGGGAAAAAGGAGAAATACTGAGCCTGCTGCGCACCCATGAACTACTGGCTGCCCGTAAAATAGACGGGGCTGAACAATTCTTCACCGGCGCGGTGGATTTCGGCTACTCTAAGAGTTCGGAAGAAACCATTTCGATATGGGGTAAAGAAAAAACCCTCTTCGATATGGTCTGGGTGATCCGCAAATTCAGACCCCAGGTGCTAATCACCCGCTTCCCTACCGGCAGAGCCGGTCACGGCCATCACAGCGCTTCGGCGATGCTGGCTGTGGAAGCATTCCATGCCGCCGCCGATCCGAACCGTTTCCCGGAGCAGTTGAAATATCTTTCGGTGTGGCAGCCTAAACGTATCGTTTGGAATTCCTGGCGGCCCCGGTTGAAAGATAGAAGCCCGGAACTCCCGCCCCTGCTGTCCTTAGATTTAGGCGAATACAATCCCCTGCTGGGAAAATCCTACGGCGAGATCGCTGCTTTAAGCCGCAGCCAGCATAAAACCCAGGGGTTCGGTTCCGTGGGGCGGCGCGGCAGCCGGTTGAATTATTTCGAGCATCTCGGCGGTATCCCGGCAGCTAAAGACCTGTTCGAAGATGTGGATTTGACCTGGAAGCAAATCCCCGGCGCTGAGAAAGTACAGGCTCTGCTGCAAAAAGCAAACGACTCTTTTGCGGCGGAGAACCCGGCGGCGATCCTGCCGCTTTTAACGGCGGCATTGAAACATATGAACAAGCTGCCGGATTCTTACCGGCAAAAACAAAAAAAAGCAGAATTATTAGCAATTATTCGTTCCTGCGCCGGTTTGTGGATCGAAGCGACTGCCGGGAAATACTCGGTGTCGCCGGGCGGCGAGATCGACGTAAAAGTTACCCTAATTAACCGCAGCGCTTTTGATTCTCAATTATCAGAAGTTTTGATCAAACTTTTTCAAAAG
>JAGLSW010000518.1 GCA_023135565.1 Candidatus Aminicenantota bacterium
CTGCCCCTTGCGGCGAAGCCGCTCATAGGCTGGGAACTCCGTCCCCCTCACACGCCGCAGGGTCAATGTTCGCGTATGCTTTCGGCTGGCGCTGAAGGCTGGGGCTGCTTCTTAGGCCTGAAGTTGATGGGTAATGAACAGATTCCTACTTGCGGCACTACCTTTAATAATACCGACTGGTAAGGTTTAAACACCAATTCCACGGGCAGCGTTTCACCGCGCACATTGATCTTTAATTCCTGCTTTACGGTTTTCTTCGTGTGGGCCTGGCCGTAGGACACGGGGTAAGTAAGATTCCAGGCTTTGGGCTGAGAAAAAAATATATAGTAGGCGTCCACATCTTCCCGGCACCAAAAATCAGGCAGCGCCTCCCCTACCGTCACACTCTCCAACAGCGGCGGATGCACCGCCACCGCGGCAAAATTCCCGGATACATTCTCTAACGCGAGCAGGGCCTGTAAACGTTCTTCATAATCGCCGGCGCTGATTTTACCGGGTTCTTTGGGCGTCCTCTTCAGACAGACGGGGAAGCCTTTTTTTGCCAGTTCCAAAATAGCGTCTAATGCGGCGGAATCGAGGTACTCCACGTCGATGTAAAGCGACGAAAAACAAGCGTCCCCACAATACAAATGAGCGTCCATGAATTCCCCCCGCTGGAGAAAATCCCGGTTGATCCACAGCGGATGGTAGCCTTTCAACTCGACGGGAGTAACGATATAACGCTGCTCATAAGCGCCCCAGGACCATTTCATCTGTAATTCCGGCGGGTATTCCCCGGTTATCCGGGAGTCCTCCAGGGGCAGGTATACGGCCACGTCGGAGTAGGTTTTGCCCTTTTTCATTTTCCCGGAAATCCTGGTCATGTAAGCGTTAAAGGCCGGGATTTCGGCGCTCAAAGCCCCTTTCTCGCCCACATGCACGGTGGCGTAAAAATACTGCGAATCCACACCGGCGGGATTAAAAGGCATGCCGTGCCAGATCACCTGGTTGACCCCATGGGCAAACAAAGCATCCACGACTAATTTGAGATCCGCGGTCTGTTCCTTTAAGAAATACTCTTTCGGCCAACCGTAAAGACAGGTGAAGGTTTCGGCGCTGACGATTTTTTTCCCGGACAAAGCCGCGGCGGAAGCGGGAATTTTTGAAAAGCCCGGATTATACAGCATAGCTTCGCTTTCGGGAATATCTACGTTGGCATAGGCGCGGATCAGGTCTGTCGGCGAACCGGCGCACTGCACCCGCGACACAGCGCCCAGTTCATGACACTTCGCGGTAAAAGGAATAAAAAAATTATTAATCACATATTCGGAAACCAGTTTCATATAATCGTAACGGGGGCCACTGTTTGACGGCGAAAGAATCTCCGGCATGTAGGGTTTAATGTCATAGCCGTACCGCTTCTCGAATTCCTTGTCGAAACCGGTAGTCCGGATGCGTTTGGTTTCCACTTCCCAGGAATCGCAAAAAAGAGCACTCTGCGAGCCCTCGAGGGCCGGGCCCAGCGCGTCTCCCATGACTTTGGCATAGCGCTCGAAAGCCCCTTTGTTCATATGATCTACGACATTGCCTACCACCGGGTGGGTCCAGGACAAACGAAGCGGCTGCTTAAAATCCGGGTCGCCGTATACTTTTGTGCGGTCGCTGTCTGGAACAAAAGTACCGCCGAAAGGCCACAAAGTGCCGAAAGTAAAATCGCAGCCCAAGCCTTTCCGGTCTGCGTATTCTTTGGCATAACGAACCGTCTCCGTCCATTCGGGGCTGAGCCATTCGATGCGTTCCGCGTCCGGGTCGCGGTTAACCGGGTAGATAAAAGCAATCTCCACGCCGCCGAAATTGTTTTTCTCGAGCCAATCCAACTGGTGCTCGATGTCCTTTTTTTCGATTTTCGCGGCGAACCACCACCAGCGGGTATAGGGTTTAGAGTTAGAGTAAATTCCCTCTTTTGGCCCGCTGCAGTTGAACAACACTACCGCTGCCGCCAAACATAAAATAATGATATACTTGATTTTTTTTAACAATTTTTTGCCTCCGGCCAACGGCTGCGAAAAGAAGAAATCTTCATGAATAAAATTTCATGAACAAAGTTTCCGGTATTAATGTTATTCATTTTACTCGAGAATTTATTATACCAAAAAAAATAATTTGTAACAACTTTTAAAAAAGTAAGTGCTGAATTTGGATTGGAATTTAAAACTATCTATGTTGTTGAAGAGTTTGAGAAAGGTGGTTTGAACGGCATCTTCGGCATCTTGTTGTTGTTTGAGCATTCTCATGGCGGTGCGCAGCAAGGGTTGGTGGTACAAATCGTAGAGTTTTTTATACGCCCCGGCGTCTTGTTTCCGGCACTGTTCGATTAGTTCGTTTTCGTTCATATTATATTGTACCTCATACCGGTGGAATTCCCAATGCCGGGTGGTTTTTCTAACTGTGTCTTAATAACGCTCATATAAATTAGACTAAAAAAATCCCAAAAAGGTTTAACCGGTTGACAACATTACATATTGATTGTATTATATATTTTGTACAGGAGGTACAGATGCTAACTAAGACAATCGGCGAAGTACGGCGCGAGATAGCCGATACGATCAATCAAGTGGCTTATGGGAAAGAGAGGGTTGTCCTGGAACGGCGGGGTAAAAAAGTAGCGGCAATAGTTTCCATCGAAGACCTCGAACTACTGGAAAAGATCGAAGATTATATCGACATTCATGAAGCGGACAGGCTGCTTGCCGACCCGGGAGAAAAGCCGGTACCTTATGAACAGGTCAGGAAAGAATTGGGATTGATTTGACCTATAAAATAGAAATCTTACCTTCCGCAAAACGCTCTTTAGTCGCACTCCCCAAAAAAATTCAAAAACAAATCGACAGGGGCATTTTATCTTTATCTGAGAATGCACGTCCCCAGGGAGTAAAAAAATTAAAAAAGACAGGTGATTTATACAGGATCAGGAGTGGCGATTATAGAGTTATCTACCAAATTAAAGACGACATTCTCACTATCTTAATCATCAGGATAGGACATCGCAAAGACATTTATCGAAAACTGTAATGGTTGAACGGTTTTGAAAAAAATGAGGTATGCTCTATCATTAATAAATACTATAATAAATACTATTTTTTACCCTCTTCGAACGGGTTCTATCAATTTTTCTCTTGCTATTTTTTCTGATTTCGTGGTAAAATAAACCATGGGAAAGAGAAACTACTTAAGAGAAGAGTTTACGGAAAACATTATTAAGTCCTTAGTCGAGGACAGGAAATCTATCAATTTGATCGGGGCAAAAGGAACGGGCAAAACGCGGCTTTTGGAAGATATTTGCAGTTCCGGTCTCAAGGATGTGACAATCGTCAAGGTGGATCTAAAAGCATATAAGCGCGATTACAGCGGCCTTTTGGAGGCCATCCGAAAACAGTTGGTTTTGAAAGAGAAATCCCGGACAGTTTTGCCGGATTTATCGAAGCTTTCGAGAACCTGCCCGGGCGCTGTTTTTTGCTTTTAGACAACTATGACGCCCTGCTGGACGAACCCTGGTTAGACAGTAAATACGACAAAGAATTTTTCAATATTTTGAATGCAATCAAAAATAATGAAAATACTTCCATATTACTTACTTCCTGTAATCCTCATATATCCATGCCGGGGACGTATTAGTACCTGAATCCAACAAGGCCATCTTCTTAGGCCGGGAAGACCTGAAAAACGAACTGCAAAACAAAATCCTCTCCTCTCCACAAATGCCCATGTTCCTGGTCCAGGGCCAGCGCCGGGTGGGAAAAACCTCTCTTTTGAAATTTCTGCCGGAGATTTTGGGCGCCCGTTTCAAAGTGATCTACATGGACTTGCAGCCTTTGAGCGGCATCGAAGAGTGGTTTGCCGGGATACAAAAAGAATTCGACCGCAGCCTGAATATCGCGCACAAACCGCTGCCCCAGTTGAAAAACAAAAACTGGCTGGCAGCCTGGAAAGCCCTGCAAAAGCACCTGCAAGAAGCCGCCCAAAAAGAAGAAAACAAGATCATCCTAACTTTCGACGAGTATGAAAAAGCGCACTACTTTTTTCAAAAAGACCCGGAAGCGGCGGAAAACCTGCTGGGAGCCATGCGCAGCTTCTCCCAGCACCAGGACAAGATCGTGTTTCTTTTCGTAGGGGCCGCTCTTTTCTCCGAACTCAAAGATCCCCACTGGAGCAATTATTTTGTGCAGGCGGTGCGGCTGCGAGTGGATTACTTGAAAAAAGAAGATACATTAAAACTGATCGCCGCTGCCGGATTAGATTACCCGCCGCAGGTGCCGGAAGAAATCTACCGCCTAACGCAAGGCCACCCTACCCTGATACAACGCATCTGTCACGAAATGGTCAACACAGCCAACACCGGCAATCGCAAAACCATGACAGAAGCGGATTTAGAAGAAGTCCTGCAAAAGCATATTTATTCTCCCCAGAACGGCGTCTGCGAAGTCTTCTGGGGCCAGTTTTGCGGCGAACAAATAATGAAAGATACGGTGCGGCAAATTATCGAGGGCAAGAAACCGGCGGACAAGAAATCTCTCTTTAGATTGCAAGAGCACGGTTTCATCGTGGAAGAAAAAGGCGTTTACCGGCTGCGGGCGCCCATTTTCGAAACCTGGGTGTCCCGTTTCGGCGATGTGGTGGATTAATCCCGGGGAAATACACCCTACCAGGGCTTCTCTACGATAATATCCGCCATGGGATAATGCTTGACATTCAAGGTATAAATCTTTCCCCCGCCGGTTTTCACCGCGGCGGCCAGGATAGCATCATTAACGTCGATGCCGAAACCGGGATTCCATTTCCGGTAAAGTTCCCCTGCCATATCGACAATCTCCCGGTCTACCGGGGCACACTTAAAATGAGACAAAAAAGAAAGAGTCGCCTCTTTTTCTTTATCTCTCATAAAAAAAACCACTTCCGCCCTCTGCATCGCCCCGGTCCACATTTCATATCCTTTCTGCTTACGAAACCTATCGAAAAATCCCCTGGCCTGGTCCGCACCGCGCAAATGCCAGATTAAAACATCGGAATCGAAATATGCACGCATCATTTATTTATTACTCGACATGGTGGCGCTGCATACTTTTATTAAATTCAGTCCGCGCCCGCTGCACCGTTTCGTCGCAGGGTTCGTCCCGCTTCCAGGCTCCGAAGCTGGTTTGAAAAAAATCAACTTCTTTTTCATTATGAATCTTCTGCCAGAAATTTTTGACCGCCTCTTCCAATACCTTTTTTTTGCTCATCTTTTTCTCTCTAATAATGCGGTTAATCAAATCCAGCGTCGATTCATTAACTCTTGCCGACATAACTTTGTCCATGATAACACCTCGGTTCTTATGTATACATTATAACGTAAACAACAGGATTTTTCAACTTCTTTTATTAATATTTGGCAAATTTGCCGCCCGTCCACATTAAATTGAAGTTGGGGGCCGCGGCATACCGCCTTGCCTCCGGCGGCCCTGCCGGGGGCTAAACTTTTGAAAAAGTTTAATCAAAACTTTTTATAACTTAGAATCAAAGGCGCTCACACGCTGCCCCTGCGGCGGAGCCGCTT
>JAGLSW010000519.1 GCA_023135565.1 Candidatus Aminicenantota bacterium
TTTGGCCCCCGGCAGGGCCGCCGGAGGCAAGTCTGTTTTAGTTTTTTCCAGAACTGAATAGTTACTTCACGAAATATTAGTGAAAATTTGTGTAATCCGTGGGCCCATTTGAGTATCTGCACTTGACAAAATGATTTTATTGCAATAATATAGGGCTATGCGCAGAAAAGCAGGAAATGCCGGTAGGTTGAGTTTTCGCAAACCGCGGAGAATATATAAGGTAATGTTATAAAATGAAATCGCGAACCGAAAAAAAACAAGAGAAGATAAAAACCACCATTCTCAAGGATATCTATAAAGAAAATTTGCGCATGACGGGAAAAGCCGCCGATTCCAAAAAAAGAAAAAAAAATAAAAAAATAAGCCTTGTCAGGATAAGTTCTATTGCGCTGCCGGCAGTGCTCATTTTTATTTTTTTGAATAATTTTGCCATCCAGGAGGCGCGATCCGGTTTTTCTAAGCCTCAATTTAGTTATGCGCAGGACAGCGTCCCGGAGTTCAACGAAACCGGGGCCGACAACCCGACTCCTTCTCGATACGACAACTTTTTAAATGAGCTGCAGGTACCGCTGCGGGAATTTTTCGGTCTCAAAGTGAAAAGGATTTTGATCGATCCCGGTCATGGCGGGGATGCTCCCGGGGCTTCCGGTAAATTGGGCACCAAAGAAAAAGACCTCACTTTAGATATTGCGAAGCGCTTAAGGAAGCGCTTGAAAAAATACTCGGGTTACCATATCATGCTGACCAGGGAGAAGGACATCACGCTCTCCTTAGAGGCAAGGATCGCCCTTGCCAAAGCCTGGAAAGCGGATTTATTTATTTCCATACATGTAAACTACATCCCCAACAAGCCGATCAATATAATCGAGACTTATTATTTCGGTCCCCATTCGGACAGGGACGCCCTGCTGTTGGCGCAGAAAGAAAATAGGGGCGCCGGTTACACCTTGAATGATTTTAGAAAGGTTATCCGCAATATCGGAAATACCTTGAAAACCCAGGAGTCCCGTTCACTGGCCTTATATATCCAGAGGAGTCTTTACAAAAACACCAAAAAACAAAATAAAGACATTAAAAATTTCGGCATCAAAACCGCCCCTTTTGTTGTGCTTTTAGGGGTTGAAGTTCCCAGTGTGCTGACCGAGGTCTCCTGCATGAGCAACGCCATGGAAGAGCGCAAACTGCGGAAAGGTTACTACCGGGATAGGATTGCCGGTTATTTAGAAGAAGGTATAGTCAACTATTTAAATAAAAATAAAAAAAAGGAGGTTCAAAATGGAGCAAAAAGAACCCGTAATCGATAAAAAAACAGATTTATTTATAGGCATCGACTTAGGCACATCCAGCAGCGCCATCGTATCCAGTAACGGCAAGAAAAATTGGTGCGAGAGTTATGTCGGTTGGCCGAAGGATTTTATTTCGGAAAAAGTGATCGGCAAGTCTGTGTTATTTGGCACGGAAGCGCTTAAGCACAGGCTTTCCATGGATGTTTACCGGCCCTTAGAAAGCGGGGTAATTAAAGAAGGCACCGATATGGAAGCGGAATCGGTAAAAGAGTTGATCCGCCATCTTATCGGTTTAGCAAAACCGGCCAAAGGCCAGGATGTGTATGCCGTAGTGGGTGTTCCGGCCGAAGCTTTTAAAGTGAACAAAGTGGCCATCATGAAAGCGGTTTCCGGTTATGTCCATTCGCTCATGGTGGTATCGGAACCTTTTGCGGTGGCTTATGGAATGAATTTGTTGGATAATGCGCTGGTGATCGACATCGGCGCCGGCACCGTGGATTTTTGTGTCATGCACGGCACTATTCCCACGGAGGACGACCAGAAGACCATTTTGACAGCCGGTGATTATATCGACCAACAGTTGTTCAACCTGATAAGTGAGAAGTATCCCAACTCCACTTTTAACCTGAACATGGTGCGTATTTTCAAAGAGCAGAATAGTTTCGTGGGCAACAGCGTAGACCCCGTTAAAGTTGAAATCCCGGTAGAAGGGAAGCCGCGCATACATGATATTACCGATGAGATGAAACGGTCCTGCGAGAGTATTTTGCCACCGCTTGTCGAGACCCTGACCGAGATGATAGCCAAAGTAGACCCCGAATACCAGAAAAAGATACGGGGCAATATCGTGTTGGCCGGGTGCGGCAGCCAGATCAGGGGAATCCCCGGGTATATCAAGAATGCGTTGAAGGACTACGGCGCCTGCCAGGTGACCACGGTTGAGGACCCTCTTTTTGCCGGGGCTAACGGGGCGGTGGCTTTAGCCCAGGAGATGCCCAAAAAGTACTGGAAAAAGATCGCTGTTTAATCCCGCCGGCACTGAAAGCTGAACGCTGCTCTATGGGCAATATTTTTTTTTTAAAATTAGTTGACAAAATAAATTTTATATGGCACTCTAATAATATGGAGAAAGCAATTTCTCCCACAGGATATTTACTCGATAGAGCGGAGTACTAATAACAATACTAATATTATTTTGAAGCGGAGGAAATATGAATAAAAGACCGAACCTTACCCTCCATGACCACCTGACTGCCATAAAAAAAGGCAAGAAAAAATTCGAGAATGCTTTCGAGGGCGTTTCCAGGATGATCCTCGAACAAGCTATCGAAAAAGTGGTGGTCAACGGTAAAACCACCTATGATTTTAAGATTTTCAGGACCGGGAAAAAGCACATGATCGGTCTTTATGAAGAGATCAACAGTTTCGTCTCTTATGTAAAAGACGCGGCGGAAGGCGGTTCTTCTAAAGAGATGGCTTATGTGCTTGTAGGGGAACCGGGAAACGGCAAGACCTTTTTCGTGGAATATCTCTGCACCGAATACCGGGAATTTCTCAGCCGGGAAGAAAACCGCAAATTTACTTTTCGTTTTAAGGACTTAGACAAATTGGGAAATTATGGAAAAATCAAGGTTATCGAATCCCAGACCTACGAAGACCCCATGATCCTGGCCATGAATCTTTTGGAGAGCCGGGCTGAGAGCAGGAAACATCTAAGCAAGTGGATCGGTTTTACCGGTAAAGAGACAGAAAACATATATGAGAATTACCGGCCATTGGGCGCTTGTAGCGAATACATCTGGAACGACATCCGCAATTACAGCGGCGGCGGGATCGAAGAGGCGTTAAAATTCATAGAGATCGTACCGGTGCCGCTGATGGAGAGCCTGGGCACGGTGACCGGCAAGTACCCGGCCAAAGACAAGATTACTTCTTCCGCTGTTGATTTGTTGGGCGAAGAATCTATCCAGCGGCTGCTGCACATCACCGACACCAACAATCCTTACCGTTTCGATCTGCGGCGGGGCGCACTGGCCCGCGTAGCCGGAGGCGGCATCCATTTCAGCGATGAAATCTTCAAAAACAAGAAAGACTTAGTGCAGGTATATTTAGGCGTCATCCAGAACCGGGTCATCGAGACCGACGGGTTTAAGTGGCCCATCGACACGTTGATTATCGCCACCAGCAACAACTCGGAATTCAACCGTTTCCTGGAAGAGAAAGAAGAGGCCCCCATCGTAGACCGCTGCCGTATCACCTATGTGTCGCACAACACCAACTACAAGCTGCAAAAGGACCTGACCGGCTATGCCATCGGCAGTGAAGCCAAAACTTCTTTTAACAAGGAGCTGCTGCACCAGGACCCCAACTTGAACTATGCCGCATCTGTGTCTGTGGTATTCACCCGCCTGCCTACTTCCGAGAAGCTGAGCCCGGTGGAGACCATGAAATTGGCCGCCGGTGAAGTAGCCGGTGAAAAGAGCATCAAAACCCTGGCCGAAGTGATCGACACGCTCAACCAGGACCCGGACATCACCAAGCGTTTCGGTCAGAAAGGATTGGGGCAGCGGAATTTAGGCCGGGCCATTCAATTGCTGCTCGAGAGTTCCGACACTAATGAAGGGCAGTGTATGTTTGCATTGGATATTTTTAAAACCATGGAGCGGGTTATTTTAGATTATGTATCCGACGCCAATGACCGGGCCAAGTATTTAGATGACCTCAAACATGCCAAGGGCCTTTACCGGGAACGAATTATGACAGAGATGTTCAATGCTTATATGGACGAGCCTTTTGCCATTCGCAAGGATGTGATGAACTATGTCAACATGATCATCGGCATAGACGCCGAGAACTTAGGCCCCGACAAAATGTGGAAATACAAAGACCCGCAGAGCGGCGAATTAAAAGCCCTGAAAATAGATGAACGCTATATTAAAAGCGTAGAGGAGCGTTTAGGTTTAAAAACCAAAGAACAAAGTGAAACGTTCCGTACGACGATCAGGAAGATTTACGGTCAGAAGATATCTTTGGACCCCAATTATGATTTCATGGACAACTTAGAACTGGTAAAAGCGGTGACCGATGTCCGGTTAAAATCGGATATAGCCGGTTCCGGTAGTTTGATCGGTGCGTTAGCCAACCGTACTAACGAGGAGAACCAGAAATTGTATGATCGCATGATCGACACCATGTTAAACAAGTTGAAATATTGTAAAACTTGTGCACAGAAGACCATCGAGTATTTCTGCACCCAATCGGACGAGAAGTAGCCCCCGGCGGGGGTGTGTGCGGCGCACCCGGCCTATGAGGGGCTTTCCCAGGGTAGAAAAGCGTTTCGCTCAATAGAAGTTTTTGGAGGTGT